>CAZEWB010000615.1:0-3056 GCA_964515655.1 uncultured Bacteroidales bacterium | reverse complement strand
TTTTTGAGAAAGTTGCTGTAAACCCTTTAGAAGAACAAGAACATTCCATAAAAATAACCCTTGAAGAATGGATGGACAAGAATCAACAGATAGATGATATTACCTTACTTGGTGTAAGAGTGTGTTGAATTGGTATAACTTGAATTCGTTGAGTTCATATATACTCTTAAACTATTTTTTTTGTTACTGTTCGGGTTGTTTAAAAAATTCTGCTCCTTCACAGTAATACCTAGTTAAATCTTGTTTTAGGTTGAAAGGTTGAGCGGCTGGTTTCTGGTTTCTGGTTTAGCTCACCAGTAACCAGTGACGAGTAACCAGAAACTATTGACTTTTTTTTAAAAACAGTTGCCCAACCCATCAACTTTATACCCGAACAGATACTTTTTTAAAACCAAAACTTTTTTTATATTTGTATCAAAATGGATATGTTATGAAAAAGTTTTTTTCTGTATTATGTTTTGCATTTATTGCAGTTAATTTATTTGCACAGGCGCCGCAGTCATTCCAATACCAGTCCGTTGTCCGCGATGGCAATGGTGATTTGGTAGTGAACCAACCTGTATCTTTCCAGATAAGTCTGATTTCCGGCTCTGCAACCGGTACAGTAATGTATGTTGAAACACATTCTGCAACTACAAATTCATTCGGGCTTGTTTCTCTTGCGATAGGAGAGGGCGCATTAGTTTCAGGAAGTTTTGTCAGCATCGACTGGAGTTCTGCATCACATTTTATAAAGGTTGAGGCTGACATTACCGGGGGAACTTCGTACGTTGATATGGGTACAACACAATTACTGAGTGTCCCGTATGCCCTTAATGCAAAAATTTCCGAAGATGCTTTCAGCGGGAATTACAGCGACCTTAATGGCGTACCGGTTAATGTAAGTACATTTAATAACGATGCAGGTTATCTTATTTCTGAGGTTGACGGGTCGGTGACAAATGAACTACAGGTACTGACTGTTTTAAATGACACATTATATCTGAGCAATGGTGGCTATGTTTCTTTAGCAGGATATTCCGATACTCTTTGGCGTAAGACAGGTTATGATATTTACAATACAAATTCAGGAAAAGTTGGAATAGGGACCGATACACCCCCGGCAAAAATGGTGGTTCAGGGCGACAGCAGCATGTCCGATACAGTTCCCCTTTTCGAAGTAAAGGACAGGAACGGCGCAACTGTTTTTATTGTTTATCCCGACAGCGTAAGGATATGTGTTGGTGATGACGGTTCTAAAACAAACAAAGGCGCTTTTGCTGTGAGTGGCAGAAATACTGCAAAACAATTAACTCATAACTATTTTACAGTAACTCCCGACAGTGTTCGTGTTTTTCTCGATTCAACAAGTTCAATGGGTGGATTTGCTGTAAAATCATTCGGAACAGGGCAGAACAAGGATTTCATGAGCGTATATGTTGATACTGATCAGGTAATAAATCCTTCTGTATCGCGTATGCTGTGGTATCCTTCCAAAGAAGCATTTCTAAGTGGTCGTGTTTTTATCCAGAGTCCTGACAGTGTTGGAACCAATTCCTGGGCAACAGGCTATGAGGCCAAAGCAGTTGGTAACTGGTCGCAGTCTATGGGATACCACACAGTTGCAAGAGGCAATTTTTCAACGTGTATAGGAAAGTACTCAACCGCAAGCGGCGAAAGTTCATATGCATTCGGCGCCGGAGCTCAGGCTACTGCAATGGAATCATACGCATTCGGAAGTGGTGCAATTGCCAGCGGTGCAGGAAGCTATGCAATAGGATCGCAGGGTGTTGATACATCAAGCGGGAACCCTAATGGTGTTTATACCAAAGCATCGGGTGTATATTCAATTGCTCTTGGCCAGGGATCTCAGTCTACAAATCTTGGTGCTATGAGTTTTGGAATAAGCGATGTAGCTTCCGGAGAGTATTCCCTTTCTATGGGGTTGTACTCAATAGCAAGCGGAGATATGTCAGTAGCGATTGGTACTAATGCTAATGCGGTAGGTTACAGTTCAACTGCAATAGGGATAGGGGCAACTTCAAATTATTCGCATTCATATTCCCTGGGTTCTTATTGCATAGCTGACGGAATTTATTCATATTCGATCGGATATATGGCCCATTCAGGCGGATCAATTTCAATGGCGCTTGGATACCTGACACATGCCTCCGGAAATGGTTCGCTTGCAGCAGGATTTCAGAGCACAGCAAGCGGAGGATCTTCGTATGCTATCGGAACTTCAGCGGTTGCAAGCGGAAATCTTTCATTGTCTATCGGGCAGTATACTATTGCATCAGGAGTAGGGGCTTTGTCTTTGGGTTGCGGGAATGAGGCATTAGGAGAATATTCAAATTCTATCGGTTACTATAGCAAGTCAATCGGGTTATATTCAACTTCTATCGGATTAATGTCATATTCAGGGGGAGATTATTCTTATACTTTTGGTTCGATGGATACTTCAACCGGATATAGCTCTACTGCTATAGGATTTCATACCAAAGCATCAGGTCCTTATTCTACATCCATCGGTAATAACACCATTGCTGTAGGTGAGAACTCTTTTGCTGCAGGTATTAATACAAAAGCAAAGCCATTTGCCTCTTTTGTTATCGGCAGATATAACGATACTCTTTGCAACGCATCAGGATATTGGTCGACCATCGATCCGCTCTTTGTCGTTGGAAACGGCTCTTCCGACGCCAGCCGGAGCAATGCCATGTGGGTCCGTCAGGATGGTGAAGTGTATTTCCCTTTTGTGTACAATGTTCCTGTCGATGTAACAAACCGCGACCTGTATATTGATGATGCCGGAAAAATAGGATATTTATCTTCATCAAAAAGATATAAACAGGATATTATCAACATGGAAAATGTTGACTGGGTTTATAGCCTGCGCCCTGTTAATTACAGTTACAAAACAGATGTCAGCAGAAAAAAAGAATACGGACTGATAGCCGAAGAAGTAGAAGTGGTAAATCCGTATTTTGTCAGTTATAATGAGGATGGTACGGCAGAAACAGTCAACTACAGCAAACTGATAACACCTCTTTTGAAAGCAATTCAGGACCAAAAGA
>CAZEWB010000614.1:0-3058 GCA_964515655.1 uncultured Bacteroidales bacterium | reverse complement strand
TTTAAACCCAGGAGTTTACTTGTGTAAATGACTGGTTTAAAAAACGAGAGTAACGAAGATCCCGGACATTATGGACAAACACTATTTATCTCGGCACAACCCACTTCAGGATCTTGGAGATATTCATAAGTATTGTATTCAGTTCTTTTATTTCTGTAATAATTTCGTTTATCTGTTCCACGGGCAGGTCGTGTTCCGAAGCCTGCTTTAAACTTTGCTTTTTATGTTTTATAGCTTCTTCGAGGATCTTAAACTTGAATGAAATAATTGTTTTAGGTACTATCATTCTTAAGTTCTTGTCTTCGGTCAATGTGTTGGGTGTGTTTGGGTGTGTTTTTTGTGGATCTTACTCAGTTCGTCGGGATTTGTTAAAAAGTCTGCAATTAGATCGCTTATTGCAACATCTTCGTTATTGACCAGGACTTTTTCGTCAATATAACTGTGGTTTTCGAGTTGGTCGCTCAGGATCGCGAATACTTTTTTGTAAACGAGGTTTTTAAAATCCAGTTCATCGTTTTTTAGCTCGTTAATAATAAAAGAAGCTATTTTAACAGGTACGGCATTTTCTTCGTCAGTGAGAAAAAACTCTTTATTGCCATAGTTTACGAGTAGTCTTAATATTTCACGTTCGGAAGGCTCGCTAAAAATTTCCTGGACATAAACAGGGATACGGGGAGAACTGGTTTGAAGAGTGGGTCTGGGTGTATAATATGCTCTTGTCTGGCTGTCTAAGCCCTTGTTCTTTATAATCTCTTTCTGTAATTCAAAATACAATACAGGCTCTTCGATACCGAGTTTTTTACTGCATTCCTTTATAAAAACAGTTCGCTGAATATTATCGGGTATAAGTGAAATTGAATGGACGACCTGAGTTATGACCGAGGAAATTTTCAGCGGGTCGTTTCCGGCGAGGCTTTTATAGTAGTCTATTTTAAAAGAAATGAAATCCTTTTTATTTTTACTGAAATATTCTTCTACTTCCTGCTGAGGTTTGTCTTTGGTAAACGAATCGGGATCCTCTCCCTTTGGAAGCATTATGATACGGGTTTCGAATCCTTCGCTCAGGAAAGTGTCTGCATTTTTTACGGCTGCATTAATTCCCGCCGAATCGCCATCGTAAATAAGGACTACGTTCTTTGTAAATCTTTTTATCAGGTTCACCTGTTCGAGCGTGAGAGCGGTGCCGGATCCTGCAACCACATTTTCGAAGCCCGACTGATACATCATGACAACATCAGCGTTTCCTTCAACGAGAATACATTCATTTTTGCGGGTGATCTCTTTTTTGGAAAGATGCAGTCCGAACAACACTTTACCTTTGAAAAAAATCTCAGTTTCGTGGGTATTCAGATATTTCGGAGCATTGGTGTCGGCCGGCCCCAGAACCCTTCCGGTAAATCCCACAACACGTCCGCTTACATTGTGAATAGGAAACATTACACGTGAATGAAAAAAGTCGCTGTAACGGTTTTCGTGTTTCTTGACAAGAAATGCCTTTTCGAGAATGTCGGTTTTGTAACCGGCTTTTAGGGCAGCATTGTAAAAGTTGTCGTACCCGACATTTGCATAACCAAGCTGAAAGAGTTTAATAATGTCATCGCGGAAGCCTCTTTGTCGCAGGTAGGCCAGGCCGGCCGATTTTCCTTCGTCGGTGCTGAAAAGGTTCTCCGAAAAGTATTTTGCGGCAAAATCGGTAACGATATAAAGGCTTTCGCGGGTGTTGCGTTTTTCAATTTCTTCGACTGTTTCCGGCGCTTCGGCTATCTCAATATTATATTTCCGGGCAATCCAGCGCAATGCTTCGGGGTACGAAACGCCTTCCTGTTCCATAACGAAGTTGACAACATTACCACCTTTATGACAGCCGAAACATTTGTAGATCCCTTTTGTGGGAGAGACCATGAACGACGGTGTCTTTTCCTGATGAAAGGGGCAAAGTCCTTTAAGGTTGGAGCCGGATTTTTTCAGGTGAACGTACTCCGAGATCACCTCGTCTATGCGGGCTGTTTCTATTATTCTTTCTATTGTAGCATGGTCGATCATGTTGCAAATTTAATCTTTGCCGGATGATTTTTCATTTTTAGTTTTCAACAATTAGAGACAAAAACAGTCGCTCGCGTGCCGCGAGTGACTGTTTTTGCTATATCGTTAAAGATATTATTAAAATATATTACATCACTCACCTTTCAAAATTGACAAAATCGAAATCCAGTCACTCGCGGCATGCGAGCGACTGGATTGGGAGTTTAGTTAAAGGTAAAATAAAGTTGTACTAAGCTTTGGAAAAGTTATATGCAAAAAAAAACCGCCCGGAGGCGGTTCTTTTAATATCATTTTGAAAAGATTATCTTACGATAGAAATTTTCTGAACGGTATTTCCATTGTCATTCTGAACCCTTACAATGTAGGTTCCGGTGGGAAGTGAGCTGACATTGATCTGGTTTGCGTTGTTAACCGTAGCAACAACCTGGCCGATCATGTTGATCACAGTGATGTTTGCAACTTCCGATACAAATACTACGTCGTTTGCAGGGTTAGGATAAACAGCAACATTACCAACCTGTGAAACGATATCATTACCTGTAGCATCGTCAAGGATCATACCTACGATGGGAACAGTACCAGTAATTGAATACCAACCCCATGTGCCACCGACTTTCAGCCATGCAGCGCCGGCAACTGCCGGGTCACCGGGGAATCCCTGTTCTGAACCGATCATAATAGTGTCATTTGAAGCTATTGTGCAGTTCATCTGAACAGTAGCAGTTACTAACTGTCCGGCTGTTACAGCTATAGGAGCAGTTAAAGCAATATTCTTCCATTCGGGTGTTCCAAGCGGAGTGTAAGGAGCGGTCTGACCAAGTAGTGTCCTTGCACCGGTAGAAGTATTAATGTCATAAATTTTTCCTACGACAGTACCTGTACCGTGAGCACCGTAAATAATTACTGAGACAGAATCGATAGTACCATTAGCCAAAAAATGATAGTTTGCACCATATTCCATTCCTGTTATGGCAGGGGCGCCCGTTCCAACACCCAACCAAACACACCCAACACA
>CAZEWB010000613.1:0-3063 GCA_964515655.1 uncultured Bacteroidales bacterium | reverse complement strand
AAATATAATATTATATTTTACAATATAGCACAAGTGCTATATTATTTTTTCTTCAATCATGTAATTTTCCTTCGTGAAAAGTAGAAAAACCATAACACGAAAGTTAATATTTGATAGTAAGGGACTTATCGCTTTTTCGAAGCAATTAAAAAAGTTAAGGCGCGAAGCAGGTATTACACAGAGCCAACTTGCATACGAAGCAGGTATTTCTTTAAGCCAAGTAGCGCGTATCGAGACTGCCCGTATTAATCCCACATTAAGCACCGTTTTTGCCATTGCAAGGGCTTTGGATATTCCTTTAACTGTCATGTTTGGTTTTTCATTACCAGAAAGCAAAAAAACAGAAAAAAATTTTTAATTGTTCTGTTCAAATTGTTCATTTGATTCACTTTGTTCATTTCCAAAATCTTAAATTATTATCCTACCTTTGTGCTTGAAATTAGGCAAGTATGCTATCGGAAATTACACGTAGGGAAATAGAACAAAGATTTGGAAAAGAGATTCGTTATCCGACTGACTGTGAAGCTTTGGCCGGTCACATTTCAATGGAAACAAAACAACGTGTCAGCACATCAACAATAAAAAGAATTCTTGGCTTTGTCAAAGGCACAAAGGAGCCGCGCCTGTACACGTTGGATGTGATAGCTCAGTATCTTGGTTTCCGCAATTGGGACTCTTACATTGAAAAATTTGCTAAAATTGAAAACTCTGAATTCCTGAATCTTGAAATGGTGAACTTAGAAACTCTAAAGAAAAACTGTAAGATAGAATTTACTTATGAGCCGAACCGACGAGTGGTTGTTAAATATTGCGGCGATTATAACTTTACTGTTGTTGATTCGGAAAACAGTAAACTTCTTAAGGGGGATAAATTAAGGATTCTCAACATTATCAGGAAATACCCCATGATAATCACCACGGTTGAAAGGAATGGCAAAAATATCGGGCAATTCAAAGCAGGGAAAGTCAGTGGCATTACAGCTGTAAATATCATCGAAGGTTGATGGAAATATATGGAGATAATTCAGGCTTCGAAAATGAGTGCGGCAGCGTACTTGATCCAAACAATGCTTCACTAACCGAGATACTGTCTTTACAGAGCAAGGCCAGTCTGGTTTATAAAACTCGCATTAATGACAGATGGCTAATGTTAAAGAGAATTGCTCCTGAATTCAGGAGTAATCCTTTATATAATAATGCTCTCAACAGGGAATTCGATTTGGGATTCCAACTCGATCACCCAAACATTGTAAAGTATCTCAATAAGGGCACAGATTCGGAAGGTTTGTTTTTGCTCGCCGAGTGGATAGATGGCACATCTTTACGGCAGGTATTGATTGACAACCCGCACGGATTAAAAAACTTTAAACTAATTGATAGAATTATTCAACAGTTAGCTGATGCGCTGGGTTATTTGCATAGCAGGCAAATATTTCACCTGGACTTAAAACCCGAGAACATAATCATTACTCACAAAGGTAATAATGTTAAAATAATTGATTTCGGTTTATCCGGATCAGATTCTTACGTCCCTATTTTAGCAGGCACAAAAAAATATGCTGCCCCTGAACAATTCCATAATCCTGCAAGATCTGATGCAAGAAGCGATATATATTCCTTTGGTGTTATAATTCTTGAAATGCTTACAGGAAAAGCAGACTTATCTGAATTAAAAAAAACAAACGGATGCTACAGGAAATTAATCGAAAAATGCACAACAATAAATCCCGAAAACAGATTTCAGTCTACTGAAGATTTAAAAGAATCAATAACCAAGAAGGTGTCTTTAAAGTTCTTTTTTTTGTCAGGTTTTTTTGCATTTGCTGTATTGGTTACAATTGTTGCTTATTATATACTGTCAGGAGGAACTGCTAAAATTGTAATTCAAGATAATATAGCCTTTAGTAAGAATAGAAAGCCTGAAATTAATGATAATATCGACAAAAAACTAATACAACCGATAATAAATCAGCCGTATACTGAAAGTAGGAGGAGGCTTGATTCTTTAAATAATGTTCATAAAGAGATGCTGAAAATTACCCCTACTAAAAGCGATTCGCTAAGAATTTGTAAGCTTGGAGATGAAATATATCTTACATTTCTTAACGAAGTTAAAGAATTCGACGATTCGCGTAGTGCCAGAAGCCGCAAATTAGTATTGGTAGAAATTAAAAATAAGTGCATCGAAGCATATAACGATAGTCTCAACAATCATCTTACCCGATATGAAGTTGGCTCTGTTTACTTCGAGAAGTTGAATAGTATTTTCCGTGAACGTGCTGATAGCAGCGAAGCAAGAATGGATAATATTATCTATGGGAAATGAAGGTTGTATTCAGTTGTATTCGCTGAAACGCCTATACTTAGTTCGATTCAGGAGTTTAAATGCCTGAACGCTCAAATGAAAAAACTTCGAAAGATATAATACTACTTGCATTCAATGGTATTCGTATGCGGTTAACTGTGCGGGCGAATACAACTGTGAGTTTTATACTCACTCCAAGGGGAGTTGTAATCATGAACGCACCAGCGAATACAACTTGAACTGGATTTCTGAAGTGCACCCAGGTGTACTTTTCAGGTGCACTTGCGGGCGATTCCGGGCAAATTCGGGCAATTCCGGGCAAATTGCAAAAAGCTGGATGCCTTATCTGTTAAGCGATTGCGGATTTTGCAGCGGATCCTTGACAGGGTAGGGGCCACTGGTTCGAATCCAGTACAGCTCACATCATCCGAAAATGGCCGGAAGGCCATTTTTCATTTTACCCCGGCGGACTGCCATGCTTGCATGAGCAGGACGAAGGGGTAAAATGAAAAATGGAACGATAGCGACATTTTCGGATGATGTTAAAGCCCCCAAAGAGGATCGCGGCGAAGCGGAGCGCAGCCGCAATCCAGTTTGCATAAGCGAGGTACAGGGATAAAACAAAAATCCTGCGAAGCAGTAATTTGTGCGGGAAACAAAAAAAGCCATCGAAGATATTTCGGCAGCTTTTCATTAGTGGGATGATCAGCTACTCATACAGTGTACATTTGATCGGGATATTCATTCTGACTTTAACA
>CAZEWB010000612.1:0-3071 GCA_964515655.1 uncultured Bacteroidales bacterium | reverse complement strand
AACCAGACAATGCATACAGTGAATGAGAATATGCTGTACCCCGCTCAGATTAATACTATAAACTCGGAAAAAAATACATTAAGGCTCTATCCCAACCCTGCAGAAAACGTTGTTTATGCTGAAACAGGAAAATTGAACAAAGGCGCAAAACTGGAGATCTTTAATATGAGCGGTTGCCGTATGTATTCATTACCCGTTACCTCCGAAATAACAACTATAGACATCAGCCGCCTGCCTAAAGGTGTTTACGTGGTTAAATCTGTAAATAATGGGGGAGTGGAGGTTGCGAAACTGGTGGTGCGGTAAAAAGGAAAGTCCTAAATCTCCGAGGTCTTGTTGTTATTGCATACCAGTATGCATTATGTACAAGACCTCGGAGATATTGAAAAAAAGCAGTCACACTGAGACCCAAGCCTTTGGTAAGGCCACAATGAAATATGACTGAAAGTTTAAATCCCACAACCCACCACAAAAAAAGCAGTCACCCTGAGCAGGCCCATCTGATAAAATTATTAGAGTTGTAGTAATAAGGCCTTGTCGAAGGGCGGCTGCTTTTCCCCTCCCCCTCGCACACTCTTCGACACCGCCATTTAACTTTTTTAGGATTTTCTATGGTAATGGAAAGGCGGGCTCAGAGTGACCCACGCTTTTTAAAAAAGGAGTTTATTGTTCTGTATCTTCAAAATGAAAAAAATCACACTTCCGGCAACTTTTCCCTCAACCCTTTTCTTTCGGTCATAACCACAAATATAAGGAACGCAGCAAAAATTACAGAGTTCAATACCAGTGGCGAATATATCACCGGGAGATAAAGCGAAAGGAACCACAAGCCGGGAGCAAGCAACAGATACAGGCCGGTGCGCCCAAGTTTGTAGGGTACCTGAAAATGTTTTTGTCCCAGGAAATACGATACTACCATCATGCAGAAATAGCAGAAGAATGTTGCCCAGGCGGCGCCGGTGTACCCGAAAACAGGGATCAGGATAATGTTAAGTGCGAGTGTAAGTATGGCCCCGAAAACAGCAAGCCATGCCCCGTACATTGTCTGGTTTGTGAGTTTATACCAGATAGAAAGGTTAAAGAAAATACCAAGAAAAAAGTTTGCCATCAGCAGGATCGGGACAACGTGTATACCTTCGCGGAACTCAGACCCGATGAAGAGTTTTACAATGTCCATATAAAGCATAACGCCAACAAAAATGACGGCACAGAAAATGACAAAATAATGCATAACACGGGCATAGATCACCCTGTTCTCTTTATTTTTCGCCTGGTTGAAAAAGAAGGGTTCGGCAGCAAAGCGGAATGTCTGTATAAAAATGGTCATCAGTATTGCCACCTTGTAATTTGCGCCGTATATGCCCAGCTGGTCCATTGCAGTTGAAGGTTCGGCCAGATATTTAATAAGGATACGGTCGAGGGTTTCGTTCACCATTCCGGCCAGTCCGGCAACAAGGAGAGGAAGGCTGTACTTCATAAGTGTTTTCCACAATACACTGTCGAATTTCCACTGAATGGCCATCTGCGGTAAAAGCATTACCAGTGTAGCTAAACTTGCAAAGAGGTTCGAAAGGAAAACATAACCTACACCGATTGACGGGTTATAAACAGCCTGAACCCATGAGGAACTATCCTGGGCAGGACAATACACCAGCCAGAAAAGGTTAAGGCCTATATTTATTCCGATATTTATCAGGCGGATGGTTGCAAAGCGAAGGGCTTTATTCTCCTGCCTTAATCTTGCAAAGGGAACTGCAGTCAGCGCATCAAGGCCTACAATTAAGCCGAGCCATATAACATATTCGGGATTCCCCGGATAGCCAAGAGAGGTTGCTATGCCTCCTGAAAAAAGCCAGATCAGCGCCATAAAGAGAACCGAAGAGACAGTAAGGGACATCAGCGCTGTTGAAAATACAAGTTTAGGATTCTGGTGTGTTGATGCAAAACGGAAATAACCCGTCTCCATTCCGTATGTCAGCAGAATCATCAGGAATGAGATGTAAGCATACATTTCGGTTACAATACCATATTCCCCGGTAAGGAAAATGCGGGTATAAAGGGGAACAAGCAGATAGTTCAGCAGTCTTCCTACAATGCTGCTGAGGCCGTAAATGGCCGTCTGCCCTGCTAACTGTTTAATCGGGTTGCCCATTGCCTTCCTGTTTTATTGTCCATATCACATCCATATCCCAGTTGGCACGGATGCTTATATCCCTTTCGTACCGCAAAACTTTTTCGGGTTGTAAGCCTGCAAGATATCTTCCGGAATCCCATTTCCCGTTCCTGTTTTCGTCAATAAATAACATGACCTTGTATTTGGCCGGATTCAGGAATGAAAAAACTCTTACGGTATCACCACTCCATGTCTGAAGCATTTTACCTTTTTCATCTGTCAATGCAAAACAACTGCCGGCGGGAGGATTTTCAATTGTCACTTTAAGATTACCATAATTCTCGGCCGGAATAACAGAAAAACTCCACCCTGCGCTATCGCTTGAATTAGCATGAAGAGGCTGAACAAAACCTTTTTCAATAATAAGCCTGTACTTTCCTCCGGGAGCAACCGGAGCATTCACATATATGCGGCATGGATTCAGACTGTCGGGGGTCAATGTGATCTTTAAAGGTATGTACAAACTGTCTGGAGTCATTTCCGAAATGCTGACTTTTTCTGCCGAAAAATCTTTTACAGGCGAAGATGCTTCGATAAACAATCGTGAATTCGGATGTATCTTTCCACCTGCTGCAGCCGAAAAACGGACAGGTAAGGGAGCTGCCTTCCGGGCTTGGCCCAACTTCTTTTCTGCAAAGGGCGGCACTTTAACTGTATCGGTTTTTGTGATGGTATAACCCAGACTGTCGTAACCGTATTTAAGCTCGAACAAAACTGTGTCTTCTGCCAGGAATGAAACCGTGTCGGGAGCCCATAACACAAGACTGTCATTTTTACACGAAAAGTGACTTATCCATTCTTTTTTTGACCGGCTGATACAACGCGAAGATGGCTTTACCGGACTTTCGTGAGCAAAAAGAATGGATAAGTCACTGTGCGTGTACAAATGACAGTCTTG
>CAZEWB010000611.1:1936-3083 GCA_964515655.1 uncultured Bacteroidales bacterium | reverse complement strand
TGTGTTGGGTGTGTTGGGGTTTGGTGTTTATAAAAAAGCGATGGTATTGTTTTATGAACAAAATAATATTTCGAAGTTCAAAGAAATATTTATCGATCAATTTGAATTTGCCGTAAATACTTATTTCTAGGAAATAAGATATTACCTTCCTGCAACAATCCTCTTCTTCATTTTCTTCCACATGTCTTTTATCAGGAGGTATCAGTACAATTATTATTTTGTTTATTTTGATAATTATCTTATCTTTGGCTAATAAACAATAAATTAATTTTATGAAAAGAATCTGCCTGATCCTATTTGTAGGGTTTTCTCTGGTAAAACTAAGTTACTGCCAGACCTATGTCAGCGGACTTATAAATAGCAATACAACATGGACTGTAACGGGCAGTCCTTATATTGTAACAGGAAATGTACTGGTAAATACCGGAGTAATCCTTACAATAGAACCCGGAGTTTCAGTAAAGTTCAACAGTGGAAAAGCCTTGCAGATAAGAGGCGCTTTAAGGGCAATAGGAACGTCCACCAATAAGATACTTTTTACTTCGAACTTACCGACACCGGCCCCGGCTGACTGGGTGAACATACAGTTCTATAACACCGCTCAGAGCTACAATTATTCCAGCGGATATGGCAGCATTTTTAAAAACTGTATAATAGAATATGCAGGATTGCAGAATCCCCCCACAAATTTCGGAGCAGCATTCTCTGAAATATGTACACCCTATTATAGCAGTTGTATTTTCAGGAATAACAAAGGTAATGCTTTGCTTCTCGACAGTGTTATTTCAGATATCAGAATAGATTCATGCATCTTCGATAATAACATTCAGGGTACTGGTTTGGCTGTGAGGCCTGGTGATTACTATCAGCATTATTCTGTAACCGTTAATAATTGTGAATCTTATTCATATTATTCCGGAGGAATGGGAGTCTTTTGTACCGATACACTGCGTTTCTTCAATAATTATGTTTCTGGTTCAAACGGAGTAGACCTGTCTTCTGGAAATGTTCTTTTTTGCTATAATAATAAGTTTATAGAAAATACATACTCATCTTTCGGATGTACATCTGTATATACTTATGTTTATGACAATATTTTTCATAAGAATAATAGTTTCGAACAACAACACCAAACACACCCAACACA
>CAZEWB010000611.1:0-1926 GCA_964515655.1 uncultured Bacteroidales bacterium | reverse complement strand
AAACTGAATATTATAACGTGCAATGAATGGGCTTCAATAACTTTGTACCGTAATGACACTTCAGGTGCATTTGACGTTTCTTCCAATATAATATGTAATAATACATACTGTAATGTAGCTTCACTATACAGCAACTTCACTAATAACTCTGTTTGCCAGAATTCATTTGAAAATCTTTTCAGAAGTACTGGTATATGTAACAGAAATACAATAAGTTCAAATGAGGGCACAACAACAAATTCTTCTGTTTTACTTTTTGATGATTATTTCTTTGCAACTAATTTTATTAATAACAATGTTTTCAATAATATGGGCTATCTCTATATTAACCCATATACCCAGTATGATCCCGATTTTTATCTGACAAATAACTGGTGGGGAACAACAAATGATTCTCTGATACAGACATATATTTACGACTGGTTCGATAATTCTGCGCTTGGAATTGTTGTATATCAGCCCTTCCTTACTGAAGCTGATACGGCTGCGCCGGTATCGCCACCCTATGGTGTAACAAAGACCGACCTGGGTAGTGGTAATGTGTTAATAACATGGGACTCAAATCCCGAAAGTGACTTAGCAGGATACAGAGTGTACTGGGGATCTTTCAACGGTTACTCTTTCGCCAACAGTCTTGATGTCGGAAACGTTACATCATATATCCTGAGCGGTGTGAACTACAGCGATACTATTGCTGTTACTGCTTATGATAATTTGTCTTCAGTGCCAAACGACTACTTCAGCGGACACGAAAGCTGGTTTTCGTACCCTGTATTATTTCCCTGTGTAGACATCTCGGAAAATTATCTTAAAGAAACCGGTGTATCGGTTGCTGCGTACCCTAATCCGACGAACGATCTGATACATGTGGTAACAAACAGGGTATCAACAGGTGCCTGTATAAAGATATACGACCTGGCAGGTAAATTGGTATTCACGAAGGACGGTATTGATAAATATGAAACCATTATTTCAACAGGACATCTTAATAAAGGTGTTTATCTTTTGTCTGTTGAAGAAAACGGCGAAAAGACAGGACTGGTAAAGATTATCAGGAATTAATCCCCTTTATTATTTCCATCAATCCTCTTCTTTATCTTTTTCCATGTATCAGTAATCAGGAAGCTTTCGTCCATGTTTTCGACCATTGTTTTAAACTTTTTGAAAGGGACTGCGAAGGTCAGTTCGTTTTCTTTTACCCAGGGTCTGGCCGAGAGGTCGAACAAACCTATGACTGCGCGGGGGTTTTCCCTTTCAGCTTCCTGAAGGGGGTACTGGACAATGCTTCCGCAACCTGCACCGAAAGGTGTGATAACACCGTCTTCAGCGGGCATATCGAAACCGGCAAGAGTGAACAGTCCGGCAAGGACATCGGGTTTTGCAAAGAAAATTACTACTTCGGGGTTGTCCTTTAAGGTGAGTTTATCCCAACGTTTAAAAACCAAATTGTTTGTATGCACTGCGATACCTTTACGGCGTTTAAGCAATTCCTTAACCATTTCGGGTGTTTTAATGTAGCGCTCACCTTCCATTTTCCCGTTACCGCACGACAGGAAATATTCGAAACCCGGTCTTAGTTTATCGCTATAGCCCAGGTAGCGCTTTGCTCCACTGCATTTAACGGCAGATGGTTCGAAATAAAGGTCTTCTCCTTTCCGCACTTTTGCGATGTCGGCTATAAAACAGGTCCATGGTTTGGATGACACATGCTTCTCAGCCCCACCCGTACCTTTTGAGACATAAAATGTAAGGGGAAGTTCGGTCTTGCCGAAATACTTTTTCCATTTATCGGTGAAATCTTTTTTAAATTCTGGTTTCATAGGATAATTTTTATTCAGATATCAAAGATATGAATTTTTCATATTCAACTCCTTCGGAGTTGGATGTTTTCTTTGGTAATACCCCCGACTTCGTCGGGGGTTATTA
>CAZEWB010000610.1:0-3086 GCA_964515655.1 uncultured Bacteroidales bacterium | reverse complement strand
TACTTGATGTTAAATAAAATTCTTTCTCTTTTTTTACGTCTTGATTAGAATTTAATATATTTAATAATGTTCAGTTTATTGAAGTCGGGCAGATATATGTCATTAACAGAATTGATAAATTATGAATTCTTTAATAAAGAAGTATTATCAGAAATATACAAGGAAATCTATGGAAAGAGCCATTACAGAAATCCTTTGCCAGAGGGAAGCAATTACAATTACAGAAAATTCATTATAGTGGCAACCCAAAGGACAGGAAGTACTTTTCTGATGAATATATTAAGGAGTCATTCAAAAATTGTATGCTACGACGAAATATTTATGCACAATATTAAGCCTGTTTGGGGTTTCAAAAGAATAGATGAGAACACTCACAGGATGTCTGTTAGGCACCCTGTAGAATATCTTGAAAAAATATACTTCAGGAATTATTCTGATAATGTCAAATCTGTCGGCTTTAAACTTATGTATGATCAGATAAGTCATAGTAATGTCAAAAAAATACTTAGCACATTCGGTGAAAATGACCTGATAATTCACTTGAAAAGAAAGAATAAACTCAGAACATATTTATCTTTAAAGAAAGCTGACAGCACTTCTGTTTATCATGTTCTTGCTTCATATGTTCCGGAAGTTATAAAAGGAAACCCCGTCAGCATTAATAAAGATCCAATTTATATATCCAGAAATGAATTTATGAAATTTGTAACCAGAGTCAACAGGAATGAACATCTATACAATAAATTGATATACAATAATAATCACATTGATATGTATTACGAAGACCTCGAAAGTAATCATTTCGGTCAGGTCGCTAATGTTATTGAGAGACTTGGACTTCAGCACGAAGAACTTATCAGTATTAATCAAAAAATGAATGACAAACCTCTTTCTTATGCTTTAAGTAATTATAATGAATTAAAAAATGAGTTTAAAAATACAGACTATAGTTGCTATTTCGATGAATGATATGCATTTGCTGATAGTTCATATAAGATTCCAATAAAAGCAATTCATTTGGCGCCTGTTTCCTAATACTGATCACTGATAACTGGAAACAGGCAACAAATAAGCCCCCCTAGTATAGTGACAACTAAATATTGCAACATTAATCTACAAAAAAACAAAATACAAAAAGCAAATTTCAAACAAATTACAAATTCAAATATTCAATAATCAAACATGGTAAAGCATTAATATTATTAAGTATAGATGTTTTGAGTTTTGATATTAATTATTGATATTTGTTTGTTATTTGTTAATTGATTTTTGTAATTTTATTAAAAAGCAGTTTTATAATTAATTTGTCGAAACACTAGTCATTAAGATTCCCCTCGGTCATCTCCTTAAAAAACATCAGTGCTTCTTCCATATTAGTGCGTTTTCCGGTGAAAAGTATGATGTCGGAGGGCATCAGTTTAAAATCTACCGGAGGGTTAAGAGTCACATCATCGTTTCGGCGGATCGCAATAATTGTAATCCCTGTAACCTGACGGACATTGAGTTCTTCTATTGTTTTTCCAGCAAGAAGCGAATCCTCGGGAAGCAGGTAGCCATCGAATTCAATTTCGGGCAGGCAGTTTATGCGGGTGTTAAGTTTTACAGGTTCGCTTTCGGGTTTTCGCAGAAGCGAATAATTATCATTTCTTACTCTTTCAGCCAGTTCGTTTATTATTCCCGGAGGATATTTATAAAGTTGCAATGTGCGGCTGAAAAGCTCAATTGCTGTTTCGAATTCTTCAGGAATAACTTCGTTTGCGCCTAATATTTTCAGTTCATCAATTGAAGAAATATATCTTGTACGAACAATGATGTAGAGACAGGGATTAATTTGTTTTGCAACAGCAATAATTGTCCTTTGTGCAAAAGGGTCGGGGACGGTGCAAACAAGTAAACGTGCAGACTTCACTCCGAGACGTATAAGAATATCCCTTCCGGATGCATCACCGTAAAAGATCGGTTCGCCTTCTTTCTTCTTTGCTTTAACAGTTTCGGAATTCGTTTCAGAAATAATATAATCGATCCCGGTTTCACGCAGGACACGGGCAAGGTTCTGACCGTTAAACCCAAAACCGACAATAATTACATGTCCGCTTTGAGCAGGTTTTTTCTCCTTACTTATAAGTTCGCTGTGTCTTATCATAAGTTTCGAAGGGAACAGTGTAACAATTCTTAGTGAAATTATGGGTGCATAACGTATAATGAAAGGAGTGGATATCATTGTTAGAATTGATGCTGAAAGAAACATCTGGTATGCGTTGTTGTTGATCAGTCCTGCTTCCTTACCCGCAATTGCGAGAACGAAAGAGAATTCACCAATTTGTGAAAGACTCATACCTGTCATCAGGGCAGTGCGTGTGGAAAGTCCTGCAGTGAGAGCTGAAAGAAATGCCGCCAGTGTTTTTATAATAATGATGCCAACTACAAAAATCAGAACTATAAAAATATTTGACCACAGATATGAAAGATCAAGCAACATGCCTACAGAGACAAAGAAAAGCCCCATAAAACTCTCTTTGAATGGTACTATGTCAGCAGTGGCCTGATGTGCATATTCAGAGTCGGAAATTATCATGCCTGCCAGGAATGCGCCCAGAGCAAGGGAAAGGCCAGCGTAGTTAGTTATAAGCGCTGTTCCGAAACAAAAAAGAATAATGGAGATTATAAAAAGTTCCCGGTTTCTGGCTTTCATAATCTGATTGAAAAGAAGCGGGGCCAGCCACCGTGCAACAACAATTACAGCAACAATTATCAGCACTGCTTTTATTATAAGCCAGATCACTATCAGCGGATTATCATTTTCACCTGAAAGAACCGGTATCAGTATCATGAACAGAACTGCGCACAGGTCCTGAAAAAGCAAAATGCCTATCATTGCCCTCCCATGTGGCGATTGTGTTTCCTTCTTCTCAGCCAGTATTTTAATGACTATTGCAGTACTGCTGAGCGCAACAAGAAAACCTGCAAATAACGATTCAGTAGTATGTTTGGTGAAATTTTCAGCAATGATTATTGTGATAATAATTGTGGAAAGAATTTGTATTGTTTTCGGGGCAGGAACAATACAAATTCTTTCCACAATTATT
>CAZEWB010000609.1:0-3093 GCA_964515655.1 uncultured Bacteroidales bacterium | reverse complement strand
GTGTTGGGTGTGTTTGGGTTTGGTTGGCAATATAAGTATAAAAGCTGTGAACATATCAGAGACAGGTGCTGCTGCGGGTAATACATCTGGTTGGACAGTAGCAGTGCAGGTGGCTAATGTTGATAGCGCTGCAGAGACTACCCTTGACACCGATTCCTTAAAAACCTGGATAAAGTTCATGCTGGATGGTATCAATATTACAAATGAATACACGATTACCCAGCCCAGCACCATTGCCATTCCATCGGGTTCAAGCGAATGGTGTACGTTTACCATTACACAAACAGGGACGACCAATGGAAACATACAGATTAGTATGCGCATCAGCGCCACGGATAAAAGTACCGTGCAGAGCACGGCAGATACCGATCAATTATGGATTAAAATTTATACTTCAAAGAGTATCAGTGCAACCCAGGTAGATAAAGATGATCTGGGTAATACAAAAACGGTTGTTGTCATTCCGGCTAATAGTCTTCTCGGGGATGCCATAATACAGATACACGACTACGTATCCGGAGCCGAAGCCTCTTCAGTAATCCAGGCAAATAGCAAGCTTGCAGTAGCAGGTGTCAATTATGCCCTCGTGAACGAGCTTGCAGGGACAGTAAGGGACCTCAAGGCCCTGTCTGCTGCTGATACTTCTATCTTAGTTAGCTTTGCAGATACAAGCACCATTACAATTACCATATATTATTCAGATGTTGTCATCTCGAATGCAAAAGTGGAAGAAAGTCTTAGGATGTATAAGCTGAATGGAGATGGTTGGGTCCTTGTTGGCGGTACGGTGGACAAGACAAATAAATGCGTAACCGCAACTACTAACGGTTTTAGCATCTACCGGCTGGTTGCAATACAGGGAACCCAGGATCTCTCCAGGGTCATAGTATATCCCAATCCCTACAAAGCTTCAGCTGCTTCTGGTGGGATTAAGTTCGGCAGGATTACTTCCCAGTCGACGATAAAGATATACAATATCGCAGGAGAGTTGATTTTCACGAAAGAAGTAAGTGACGAGAGTGGAAAATATGAGTGGAATGTGAAAAATTACAACGGTGAAACTGTTGTTAGTGGTATCTACCTGTATGTTATTACAAACAACGCTGGAAGTAAACCAGCAACAGGGAAAATAGTTATTATAAGGTAGTTCAAAAGTTAAAAGTAAAAAGTCAAAATTATATGTATATAATTAAGCTTTTTGATTTCTAAAAGTGTCTAATAATATAGAGAAGAATAAAGATGTCCTGAAGACCGTGCCAGTCAGAGTGGCGGGTCGTCAACGTATCAGTGGCGACAAAAAAGTTGGTGTATATATTTTTGAGTTATAGCTTTAGCTATAGAGAGGAACTACGATGATTAGAAAAATTAGGAACCGTCGTTTTAAAAATGGTGTTTTGCTTCTTTTGTTTTGTGTTTTGTACTTTAAGCTTTGTAGCGTTTCTTATGCCGGTGGTCCCGGCACAACAGGTGCTGCATTTCTTAAAATCGGAATGGGTGCAAGAGCAGTCGGAATGGGAGAAGCATTCGTTGGTGTTTCGAATGATATTACCGCCATTTCCTGGAATCCGGCAGGGCTCGATTTCATAAAGGACAAGGAGCTCAGTTTTATGTACAGTTTGTGGTTACTGGATACCTATCATGGTTATGTTGCCTACGGGCAAAGATTAGATAAAATAAGTTCTGTCGGAGCCAGTATTGCATATTTTGGTTATGGCAATGTTGCAAGGGTGCTTGAGGATGCAAACGGTTATCCCATAGAGACCGGTGAGAATTTTGCTCCTTCAGATGTTGCAGTTACGCTTGCCTATTCAAGGATGTTGAACAGGTTTGATGTAGGTGCAAGCATGAAATTGATATATGAGACACTTGATCCGCAGGATTCCCAGGGCAGGGCGTTCGCTTTTGGCTTTGACGTTGGGATGCTCTACGAATTATATGAGATTCTTCCCGGGCTTATACTTGGTGCCACCATTCAAAATTTAGGCATTCCTCTTAAGTTTGTAAATGAAGGCGCTGCTCTTCCCACAACTTTGAAGGTAGGGGTAGGTTACAATCTTACTGATATCATTGACATAAAAGACCTGAGCGGAGTTGCCAGCATGGATGTGATAGTGCCGTTTGACAACAGCATAACATTGCATATGGGTGTAGAAATGCGGATAATGGATATGTTTGCAATGAGGGCGGGTTACAAGATTGATAGGATGATTGACATTAATCCGCTTGCAGGTTTTAGTATTGGTGGGGGTGTGAAGTTACAAGAACATTATTGTGTCGATTTTGCCTATGTGCCATATGGAGATTTAGGGCAGACTTTAAAAATGTCATTCGGGGCAGAGTTTTAAAAAATGAAATAAATATTGTGTAGTGTTCCACGTACAGCGTAAAATAGCGTTGTGTTGTAAGAGTTGTTAGTTAAAACTCATTACGCTGCACGGCATATAGTATTAACGTGGAGAGAACCAAATGAAGACAAGGTGTAGTACCAAGATTTGGGTTTCGCCAATACTGGTGTGTACATACTTATTTTTGCTTGGCTGGATATTCTATGCACTTCCCATAAGTGCCGATATTTCAAATTTTTCCAGTTATACCCAGTATAATAATTTAGCCGGTGAAGATACTGCGGTCGGACCTGTTACAAATACAGTTAACGGAACATACACAATTCCAGATCTTACACCACCCTACTCAACTTCTATCGTTATTAATAGCGGAGCTATTTACACCAATACCTCTACAGTAACCTTAAGTTTGTTTGCTACCGATACCCAGACTACTGTAGACACCATGGTTATTTCCAATACGAGTACATTTGCTTCGGCGGAAACCTATTCGTATGCTACCACTATTTCATGGATATTAAGTTCTGGTGATGAAACAAAAACTGTATGGGTAAAATATATTGACACCGCAGGCAATGTTTCTGCTCCAGTCTCCGACACTATTATTTTGGATATTACCGGTCCTTCAGGCAGCGTAGCGTTTGCTTCGGGTATAGATACAGTTGCATCCAATACCGTCACCCTGCAGCTAAATGCAACTGATACCCAGTGCAGCGTAGATACAGCTGTAATTTCCAATGTCTCTAAC
>CAZEWB010000608.1:0-3096 GCA_964515655.1 uncultured Bacteroidales bacterium | reverse complement strand
TACCTAAATTTGCAAAACTTATTATACTGAATTGAAAACAATTCATTTTTAATTCAACGAAACATATTATCACTCTCAGAATTTGATTCAGATTTAAATATTAAATTATTTTAGCTAACTTTGCAGCAAATTATAAACAATAAAAAATCTATTTATGGAATACAACACAACCCGCTCTCATCTTACAATTTCAGAATACGGCAGGAACATTCAAAAAATGGTTGAATATGCTTTAACCATTAAAGACAGGGAAAAAAGAACCAAAGTAGCTTCTCTGATTGTTGAGGTCATGGGACAGATCAACCCGCAGCATAAAGAAATGAGTAATTACAAACATAAATTATGGGACCATATACATATTATTTCCGGCTTTAAACTTGATGTTGACTCCCCCTATCCGGCTCCGTCTCCTAAAGTTCTGACCAACAAACCTGAAAAACCCAGATACCAGACAAAAGAAATTCCATTCAGGTATTACGGCAACAACATAAAGCTTATAATTGACAGAGCTGCTGAATATGAAGAAGGCCCGAAAAAAGAAGAATTAATAAAAACTATTGCTAATCATTTAAAAAAATCATATCTGACATGGAACCGTGAAGCTGTTGATGACAAAGTCATTTCAGATCATTTATTATTTCTTTCAAAAACCAAACTGAAACTTTCTGATACAACAAAACTGAATGAGACCAATGACATTCTCGAAATGAACAAGAGGAAAAAAGTTACCACAAGCAATCCGCCATTAAATAAAACCAGAAAAAAAAGGTACTAGAGTTGAAAGTTAAAAGTTTATAAAGAAAATACATATAACATCACGTAATAAATATGGGCTATTTTGAAATTCACGGAGGTAAGGCGCTTAAAGGTGAAATCATACCACAGGGGGCTAAAAATGAAGCCCTGCAGGTGATATGTGCTGCATTATTAACTTCCGAAAAAGTTACAATAAGCAATATTCCTGACATAAGAGACGTGAACAACCTGATCGAACTGTTAGGCAACCTTGGAGTTAAAATTGAAAAAACAGGAGAATCGGAATATACCTTTCAGGCAGAAAATATAAATATTGAATATTTCAATTCTCCGGAATTCAGGAAAAAAGGAGGAAGCCTCAGGGGTTCCATAATGATAATAGGACCTTTGCTTGCGCGCTTCGGCAAAGCGTACATACCACAGCCGGGAGGCGATAAAATAGGAAGAAGACGAATAGACACCCATTTCACTGGACTGATAAAGTTAGGTGCAAGAATTGAATACATTGCAAAAGATAATATTTACAAGATAGAAGCTTCAAGTTTAAACGGCTGCTATATGCTGCTTGATGAAGCTTCAGTTACAGGGACTGCCAACATAATCATGGCCGCAGTTACAGCAAAAGGCAAAACGACAATTTACAACGCAGCATGCGAACCTTACATTCAGCAGTTATGTAAAATGCTGAACAGCATGGGCGCTAAAATAAAAGGTATTGCATCCAACCTTATCACTATTGACGGTGTGGAATCTCTTAAAGGATGCAGCCACAAGCTGCTTCCGGATATGATCGAAGTCGGCAGTTTTATTGGAATGGCAGCAATGACACAATCGGAAATTACAATCAAAAATGTCAACTATGAACAGCTTGGCATGATACCTTATGTATTCAAACGCTTAGGAATAAAAATAGAACTTAAAGGCGATGACATATTTATACCTGCACAGGAATCTTATGAGATAGAAAGTTTCATTGACGGTTCAATAATGACTATTGCCGATGCACCATGGCCGGGCTTAACTCCCGACCTTATCAGCGTGATACTGGTTGTTGCAACCCAGGCCAAAGGAAGCGTGCTCATACACCAGAAAATGTTTGAGAGCCGTTTGTTTTTTGTTGACAAACTTATTGACATGGGTGCGAAAATAATTTTGTGTGACCCGCACAGGGCAACAGTTATAGGACTGAACAGACAAAATAAATTAAGAGGGATACAGATGTCTTCTCCGGATATCAGGGCCGGTGTGGCACTATTAATTGCAGCACTGTCAGCAGAAGGTAAAAGCACTATACATAATATAGAACAGATTGACAGAGGGTATCAAAACATTGATAAAAGACTGCGTGATATAGGTGCTGATATTGAACGATATTTATAATTACAAGTACTCGTTTATATTTATAAAATCAATCACATGTGTTATTGTATATGCATAAATAAAAACTTAATATCATTGATGAAAAAATTAGTTATTTACATTTTTATAATTGCAACTATTTTGCAAACCAGCCGGCTTGCCGCACAGTGGCAGCAAACCAATGGTCCTTATGGGGGATATATACAATGCTTAGCCATTAGAGACAGCAACATTTTTGCAGGTACTGATGGTGGAATATTTCTGTCAACTAATAACGGTGCAACCTGGACTGAAGTGAATACGGGCCTCACAAATACTGATGTTCGTGCTTTAGCCATCAGTGACAGCAACATTTTTGCAGGTACTCATGGTGGAGGAGTATTTCTGTCAACCGATAATGGCGCAAGCTGGACCGCAATGAATACGAATTTGACAGATACTTATGTCAGTGCTTTAGCCATCAATGACACTAACATTCTTGCTGGCATAATGAGTGGAGTATTTATGTCAACAAATAATGGTGCAAGTTGGACTAAAATTAGTACGGGTTTTTTTGATGTTCAAACTTTAGTTTTCAGCGACACAAATATTTTTGCAGGTACTTATGACGCAGGAATATTTATGTCAACCAATTACGGCACAAACTGGACCTCTGTTAATGCTGGTTTGACAGTAACTGATATCCGTACTCTAGCTGTCAGTGGCAATAACATTTTTGCAGGTACTCATGATGGAGGAGTGTTTTTATCAACCAATAACGGTACAAACTGGACTCCTGTCAATGCTGGTTTGACAAATCCTAGTATCTCTTCTTTAGCCATCAGAGATAGCAACATTTTTGCTGGCACTTATGATGCAGGAGTATTTATGTCAACCAATTACGGCACAAACTGGACTCCTGTCAATGCTGGTTTGACAAATCCTATTATCTCTTCTTTAGCCATCAGAGATAGCAACATTCTCGCTGGCACTTATGGTGGA
>CAZEWB010000607.1:0-3102 GCA_964515655.1 uncultured Bacteroidales bacterium | reverse complement strand
TGGCTTATAGTTTTCCGGATCTAATGCGTCTGGAGTCCAGTTTTTCAGGAATGTCATGACCTTTGTTGTATCGTAACTTTTTTCCTTTTCCAGAAGACCGCTGTCCTGCGTGTGCAGGCGTTCACCTTTTCCATTCAGAACAACCAATACAGGAAATCCGAACCGTTGAGGATAGCCGAGCTTTTCCAGTGAGGGAAGATTCTTGTTTTCTTTGCTGTAATTAAGATGTATAACAATATAGTTTGCCTTTAACAACGAATCTACTGAAGGTGTTTCGGTGCAGAATTTATTGAACCTTATACACCACGGGCACCAGTTGCCTCCTATCTGTACGAGCACATGTTTTTTTTCGGTTCGGGCTTTATTAACCGCTTCGTTCAGTTGTTTGATACCGTCAATGGTGGAATCGTACAATTCTTTTTTTTCCTGACTGAAGAGAACAGTGACATTCAAACAAAGTATTATAAGTATTGAAAGGGTTCTCATATCAATTAAAATTTAATGCAAAAATTGAAATCATTATTGCTAATCCTAAGGTTTTTCCTAAAACTGATTTAAAATAGAACTATGCAAAATTTCAGTTATTTAAAAATTGATGCTGATGTCAAGTTTTCCGCCTAGTCCTTGAGTGATTATCCGCATCAGGGTTGAAAGCCGTATATCGCTTGAATCATGTTCTATTCTCGAAATATAAGTTCTTTTGGTTCCTGCTTTTTCTGCAAGTTCTTCCTGTGTCATGTTGGCTTTCATTCGTGCCTTTCTTATCAATACACCGATTTTAAAAGCTTCGAATTCACTTTCGTATTTGTCACGTACCGGACTTCCTTTTTTACCGAGCACCTCATCTTTAAAGTCGCTTAAGCTGGTGATATTACTTCTTTTCTTCATAGTATTGTTGTTTTAGTTTTTCTGCCTGTTGAATCTCGTTTTTGGGTGTTTTTTGCGTTTTCTTTTTAAAACTATTCAACAAAACAACCAGATTCCCCTTGTCAAAAAAACAGATTATTCTGTAATTATTACTTCCGAGTTGTACTCTAATTTCATAAAGTTCATTTGTCCCTGACAGGTGCTTCAGATATTTCTCCGGAATCCTGTCCAGCACCTATACTAAATCAAGGATTTTCAATATTTTCATCCTTGTCTTTTGGTCCTGCTCCTGATAGAATTTCGTGAAATAATTTTTATAAAAGAATACTTCCCGTTTCATAATTCAACAGCAAAGGTAACTAATTAGATACTATTTTGCAAATGTTTTTCTCACTCTGCAGGAAATGACTCCTGCAGAGGCGGCTGAGGTTTTATTTTATCTTAACCCTAATCCCTTCGCTGTGCGAGGTGAATTCGGGGGCGTACATACATTGTATGGTGGTAATGCCGTTGGAGAAGTCGCCGGCAAGGGTTGCACGTAACGGGTACTCGAACACATAGGTGCCTAGCGGGAGGTAAGAGAAGAAGAAGTTGGTGGATGCGTCCTTTGTGCATTCGTAATAGCCGAGGCCGTCCTGCCATTTGTATGTGGAGATCACGTTCAGCGGTTCAAGTCCCGAAGCCCTCATGTCTTTCATGTGTACGTATTCCATTTTCCTGTCGACACGTAGTTCTATGCGTACAATTATTTTATCGCCGACTTTTACCTGCGTTCCTTCTTTTATTTCTTCAAGCGTGTTGCCTTTGTCGCCGAAGCGTTCGATAAATATCTTCTTGTTGAGTTTAAGCGGAGTTTCGGCAGGTGTGATCTTGTCAAGTTGTTCGAAATACTGCCAGTAAAGTGCGCCCCAGCTAACACCTTCATCTTTTTTGGTGACCTTTACATTTCCCATTTCCGGTTTGATGTCCGAACCGCTCCATGAGGTCTTTATGTATCCTGTTCCTGCTTCGGCTTTCTGGTCGGGCATGTTTTTAGGGTCTATCTTTATATTGCCGACCTGTATCTCGATGTTAGGTTCTGTTGCCAGCCAGTCGGTGCCTTTCAGAAGAAGTGCGTAGATGGCTTCGGTCGTGGCCTTGGTCGTTCTCCAGTCCTGGGTTTGTTTCTGTTTAAGCAGCCAGACTTTCATATCGTCAACGTCTTTCTGGTTTGCTGTGATTTCGTCGAATGCCTCGATGAACAAGGCCTGTGTCTCAATAGGAGCCTCGTACCAGTAGTATCCGCCCATGCCCTTCCAGTACATACCCATTTCTTCGTTATTCAGCGAATTCTCTTTTAGGGATGCGCAGATCTTAGGGGCAAGTATATTATCACCGCTGCGGAAAACTGCAAGTGCGATCATACCCTTGCAATAATTACTCTTGTTGAGCCAGTATTTCTTTGCCTGTCCCATAAAGTAATTGTATGCTTCCTTGTTCTGCGACGATATTTCGAGTCTGTTGATATAGAAGCTGCGGCAATAGAGATAATGTATCTGTGTTTCCCAGATGTGATCCTTCTCAAGTTCTTCACCTTTGTAATACTTCTTGATCCATTCGTAGTCCTTGCGCATTTCGTTGTCAAGGTAGCGCACTGCGCGCTGCATCATGTTCCATGCCTGGTAGTCGCTGTTAAAGTCGATGACCTTAAGATGGTCGAGATGGCCGAATCCGGTTGCAATGTGCTGTGTGATGTATCTGTCGTCAGGCATTCCGGGGAACCATACGAATCCACCGTTCGAGCACTGCAATTTTTCGAGTTTTCTGAAAGCGCTGGCGACATTATTCGACATAAGGTTAAGGTCGAAAAGCAATCCGACTCTGCGTTTGCGTACTGATTCGTCTTTTGCATCAAGGACCCATGGAGTTTCCTGCAACAGTACTTCTTTAAGTTCCTGGTTCTTTTCGAGGTTCGAAAGCAGGGCTTTTGAATCGGGAGTGTTTCTCCATGAATCGAAAACTGCTTTAATTTTTGGTGAAGAGTTGGCAATGTATGACGCCAGTTTGTTACCATAGTAACGTGAAAAGACCTGTTCGGCGCATTCATACGGATATTCCATGATGTACGGCAGGGCCTGAACAGCATACCATGCGGGGTTTGCGGTAAATTCAAGTGTGACCTTCTGGTGTCTGAGCGTTGAAGAGGAACCTGAGTTTATAAGTTTTGTAAACTTGAATTCTTTAGTGTTTATGCCT
>CAZEWB010000606.1:0-3104 GCA_964515655.1 uncultured Bacteroidales bacterium | reverse complement strand
ATTATTATATGCCGGTGGAAGCTGGAGCACATCTCCTGTTTCTTCCCGGATACGAATACATTTCTTTATATAGAAAAGTGCCGAATCGTAAAGTTCCTTTTTAGCGAAAGAACTGCTAATATTGTCGTAAGTATAAGATAAAGACTCCTGATCATTCATCTTTATATCAATAACAAGACTTTTCTTATAATATTCAAGAGCTTTTAGGGTATCGCCCAGATTATCGAATATAATACCAAGATTATTGTATGTGAGAGACATTCCGGAACTGTCATTAAGTGATTCCCTGATCTTAAGCGATTCCATATACGATGTGATCGCATCACTTGTTTTCCCCATCAGATCGTAGATGACGGCTATATTGTTCAGGATTTTAGCAATACCGCGATTATCGTCTATTCTGCGTGAACAGTCGAGAGCATCGTTATAATATTCAAACGCTTTATCGTTTTCTCCCATGTGATAATACAGAACGCCCAGATTATTATATGTATTTGATAACTGAACCGGTTCGTTGATCCGGACAAGTTCTTCTACGCTTTTATTAAAGTATTCTATAGCTTTTGCAGATCTTCCATCCCTGTATGCCCTGAACCCAAGCTGGTTGCAACAGTTGATCTTTACAACAGGATTTATGGTTTTGTCTGCTAATCTCTCCAGGCCCCTTAAACTCTCATTTACCCTTATTGTGTCAGGATTTTCTATAAAAAAATTAAACCTGAGATAATGGCACAAAAAGGAAACTGTTTCGGGAAAATCTTTGTTGTCAATTCCGTATTTGCGGTTGAACTCAGTAATATTATCAGTTGCTACACATGACTGCTGTATCGTTATCTCCGCCTGCAATGAATCGGTATTCCGGAGCAGGTATCCCCTGACATTCTTAATAAAGGCCTTGTTTATAGCAACCAGTGTATCAATTTTTCCAAGATATAAAGCACAACTGTCAGAATCATTATCATTGACATAGGCAAAGGCAGTAAGAATATATGCTTTATCCGAAAATGCCTGATTCCTGCTGTTTCTGTCAATAATTATTTTTGTGATTCTTTTCAGCCGGCCGGGATCGAGCATTATGTAATTCATTGCCAGTTCAAGTAGGGTACTGTCTTCACCCACGCCCCCGGAAAGGATCTTTTTCTGAAGGCTGTCAATAATATTGTTGGCCGGCACTGTATCTATTATTCCTGTTGATACATACTTATTTACCGGTATTATTACTTCCTGCTTATCTCCGGTGTCGCATGAATATAATAATAACAGGATAAAAATAAATACGATTCCTGTTCTCATCGCTTTTTTATGCAAATGTAAAATAATTTTTAACATTCTGTCAATATTTTCTACAATAAAATGCCAAATATAAAATTACAAAACTCAAACAAATCAATGACACACAATTTTTTTGAGCAAAGCGATTAAAAAATTGATGTGGAATTGATCCCGAATGCGGAGCAGAGGGATCTCTGAGATTGAATTATTACCATAATCTTAAAAAAATGAAATTCAAAACGTGTTTTGGATTTTGTGCTTGGCATTTTGAATTTGTTTGAAAATTGGGTCTTAAAATTTGGAATTTGGATCTTGGGTCTTGGGTCTTGAAATTTGAATAAAGTAATGTTTAATCCGGGATTATTCAAAAAAACAACAGGGATAGCCTGTCATTGATGATCAACCGTTACCTCAGGCTCCTCCTCCGGTTCTAGATCTATAGCATCTTTCAGCATTTTCTTTGTATTTACTCTTTTTTCGAGAGTGAGTAAGAGTGATGGAAGGAGTATCAGATTTGTCACCAGGGCACAAAGGAGTGTTAAGGAAATCAATATACCCATAGCAACAGTACCGCCAAAACTCGAGAAAATGAATATCGCGAATCCAAAGAACAGGATAATATTTGTATAGATCATGCTTAATCCGACTTCTTTGATCGTATTGTAAAGGGATTTAGGGCCTGATCCTTTATTAAGTTGCTGCCGGTATTCCGTGAGTATATATATAGTCCCGTCGGAAGCCAGGCCAAAAGCTATACTGAAGATCAATATCGTTGTCGGTTTAAAAGGAATATCAAAATATCCCATGATACCCGCGGTTACGACAAGAGGTATAAGGCAAGGTATCTTTGAGAGCACAATGATCCATACCGAACGGAACAACACAATTCCTATAAGTAAAATTGAAATAATGGCAATAATAAGGCTGATAAACAAATGGTGAAACAAAAAGTCATTCCCCTTCAAAAACACAACGCTATGCCCGGTAAAACTCACATTATATTTCAGCGGATCAAAAATGCTGTCGACTCTTGGCCTTATTTCATTCATTAATTCCTTTATTCTTACCGAACCCACATCAGCCATCTGGAAACTGACCCTTGTATATTGCTTCGTACTGTCAAGGAAGGCTTTGAATTTGCCTTCTTTCCCCGAGACAGTACTCATATATTTTTTCATTTTGTTCAGTTCCATCGGCGGAGGAAGCTGATAAAGTTTGGCTTTGCCGCCACGATAGGCCTGATATGCAAATTTTAATGCCTCCACTACTGACAGCGGTTTCGAAAATTCCGGGTACTCATTGACTACTTTCTGTAGTTTTTTTATTTTATAAAGCGCTTCTGCCTCGTCAGTAAATACACCATTTTTTTTCTTCGTATCGATCAATACCTCAAAAGGCAGTACCCCGTTAAAATTTGATTCGAAAAAACGGAGATCGGTATAAATGGGATCCTTTTTCGGAAGATCATCCACAACATAACTTAACTTCTGAATTAAAAACATACCAAGACTTCCGGCCACTGTTATGATTGTAATTACAATAAAAATTGCAGGCCTTTTTTTGTGAACAAGGAAGTTGACTTTATCGATTATCAGATTTATATATTTCCCGGAAACATGACTACTCTTTTTGAGAGAAGGCGCCGGCAGGTAACTTAATATGACAGTTAAAAATGTAAGTGCTACAATATATGAAGCTATTACATTAATAGCTGCTACAATCCCAAATTCAACAAGTAACGCACTGTTGGTAAAATAAAAAACTCCGAACCCGATGGCAGTAGTAATATTAGCAAGAAAATTCGACAACCCACACCAAACACACCCAACACA
>CAZEWB010000605.1:0-3109 GCA_964515655.1 uncultured Bacteroidales bacterium | reverse complement strand
CTTTATCGATAGCATCTGACATTTCCTGCACCTGTCCGTTATGCATATTTTCTCCAAGATGCGATCCTATAAGTACAAGGCATCTTGTATCACGGATATCCGTCCGTTCAGGAGACAATACAAGTTCGCCAAAAGTCGTCTCAAATGCTACTTCCCTTGGACCCCTGCACTGTGAAAATGAAGGCGCGGCAATACTATCCGAACCAAATGCTTTAAGAAGATTGGTAAAATATGTTCCTCCTGAACCATGAGTATATAAGGCAATACTTTCGGGACCATACTTTGCAGCAATATCTTTCATTTTTTTTGCAATGTATTCAAAAGCTTCATCCCAGGTTACTTCCCTGAATACCTGCCTGCCTCTTTCCTGAGTCCTGATAAGAGGTTTTTTTAGCCTGTCTTCATCATAATACATCCCCACTCCGCCTGTTCCACGGGGACACAAACGGCCATTGCAATGCGGGTCGATATCGTTGCCCGTTATTTTCTGAATTCTGACCTCATCATCAGTATGAACCCAGCCCGCACACTTCCAGAAACATACTTCGCAATATGTGGGTGTAAGTGCATTTATTCCGCCGGTAGTCCATGCGGGTTTAAGATCGCCCTTAAGATTAAGATCTTTCAGTACAGACCATGCTGTTCCGGCAATGGCAAGACCGCCTGCACCCATAGCCGATATCTTAATGAATTGTCGCCTTGTCTTCATGCTACAATTAACATATATAGATAATTAAATAAATAGGGACTCATTTTCAGAGCAGGAAATTGTCCTGTTGACCTACTGTGGCTTTTCGTTTTTAGTAGCCTCGTCATCAATTCCCTTTACGCCATCTTTGAATTGTTTGACTCCCTTTCCTATACCTTTCATAAGTTCAGGGATTTTCCTACCGCCAAACAGAAGCAGGATAACCAGTGCAATGATTATGATCTCCTGAGTGCCGATAATTCCGAGGATAACTGATAAAGAAACCATATTAAAGATTTATTTATATGCAAAATTAATAAATATTTTAAATACAAATGTAAATATTTAGATATTTTAATAAATTATTTTTTTACTCAATATCAGTTTACTGAATACTTTTTTTTCTACATTTGTCCAAAATAATATGAATATGAAAAAAACTTTGTTGTTTACTTTATTGTTTGTTCCTTTTATTGTTGATGCTCAGGACGACAAGAGCGATTTTGGAATAAAGTTTTCCGGATTCGTAAAGAACGACTTTTTTTATGATACCAGGCAGAATGCTACTATCAGGGAAGGTCATTTTCTGCTATATCCACTTAACGAAAATCTTGATGCCGATAAAAATGACATCAATGCAGCCCCTTCTCTCAACTTTCTTTCAATACAAACAAGACTTACCGGTAAAATAACAGGTCCCGATGCCTGCGGCGCAAAAACAAGTGGTGTAATTGAAGCTGACTTTTTCGGAAATGAAAATGCGAACTTTGTTGATGCAAACGGGTTCCGTGTTCGTCACGCCTATGCAAAACTCACATGGGAAAAAACAGAAATGCTATTCGGTCAATACTGGCACCCGATGTTTATTCCCGGCTGTTTTTCCGGGGTAATTTCTTTCAACACAGGAGCTCCTATTCAGCCCTTTTCACGCAACCCGCAGATCCGCGTTATTCACAAGATCGGAAAACTCAACATAATGGCAGCTATGTCGGAGCAGCGCGACTTCACAAGCATAGGAGGTTCTACAGCTCTCCGCAATTCAGGGATTCCCGACATGCATGCACAGATATATTACAACGCTAAAAACGAAGAGAAAAAGACTGAACTTCTTGCCGGTGCAGGGTTCGGTTATAAGATCCTTAAACCCGCTCTTTACACCGAAAATTCCGGAAAAAAATATGTTACAGATGAAACCATAGGCGGAATGATGGGAACTGCTTACGTTAAATATGCCACAGAAAAGTTCACCTGCAAACTACAGGGGACATACGGACAGAATCTGAGCGACCTTACCATGCTTGGCGGATATGTTGCAACAAGAGTTACCGACACAACCAAGAACTTCGTTGAATATACCACCATCAATGCATCATCTGTATGGGCAGAATTCCAGACCAACGGCAAGAACCTGCAGTTCGGCTTATGGGCTGGCTATACTGCCAATCTAGGCGCTAAGGATTCTATTATGGATTATCCTACAAAGATCGGATTGGCAACTACACCTATACGCGGAGCAAACATAAACTATATATACCGTGTTGCTCCCAGAGTTGTGTTCATTAGAAACAAATTCAATTTTGCTCTTGAGGCAGAATATACGACTGCATCTTATTTAACAAAGGATGATGCAGGACTGATGAATATAAATTCCCAGGGGCAGATAACAGCAAGCAAGGACTTTTCAAATATCCGCTTGCTTTTTGCCGTTATTTATAATTTCTGATAAGATTTATGACGGATATAAGAACTTTGTTGCTGGATTCTGCCGGTGTTAAGACCGGACTTGCCGCTGATGTACATTTCATTGCAGAAGTGGAAAAAGCAGCCGCAAAAATGATTGACTGCTTCAGGAACGGCAACAAAGTTCTTTTATGCGGTAACGGCGGAAGCGCAGCCGATGCCCAGCACATTGCAGCCGAACTCTCGGGGCGTTTCGAAAAGGACCGCCCTCCCCTTCCTGCCGAGGCGCTTCACGTTAATACTTCCTACCTGACTTCTGTCGCTAACGATTACTCGTTCGACAATGTTTATGCCCGCATGGTCGAAGCCATGGGCAAACCCGGTGACATACTTGTCGGCTTTTCTACTTCCGGAAATTCGGCCAATGTTTTAAAGGCTTTCGAAACTGCCGGTAAAAAATCAATGCACACAATTGCATTCACCGGCCGTGACGGAGGAAAACTTAAAGGCATTGCAGAGATTTGCCTGAACGTTCCCCACAACAGCACAGCCCGCATACAGGAAGCCCATATTACTATAGGACACATCCTCTGTAAAATAATTGAAGAAACTGTTTTCGGGAAATAATTCCTTCGGAACATCTAACACTTAACACGTTAACACTTAACGCTTAAGTGTTAACGTGTTAAGTGTTAGATGTTCCGAAGGAATTATTTCCCGCAAACAGTGTCTTCAATTATT
>CAZEWB010000604.1:1736-3121 GCA_964515655.1 uncultured Bacteroidales bacterium | reverse complement strand
ACATACCTTCGTAATATTCCGGAGCATAACCCCAGTCCCGTTTGGCATTCAGGTTTCCCAGCGAAAGTGTGTTTTGCAAACCGAAGAAAATTCTGGCTGCTGCCCTGGTGATTTTACGGGTAACAAACGTCTCGCCACGACGGGGACTTTCGTGGTTAAACAAGATACCGTTGCAGGCAAACAGATTATACGCTTCCCTATAGTTTACAATAGTCCAGTATGCAAATAGTTTTGAAACACCATATGGGGAACGCGGATAAAAGGGAGTTTTTTCGCTTTGCGGGATTTCCTGAACTTTACCGAAAAGCTCGCTGGTGGATGCCTGGTAAAACTTTGTTTTCAATCCTGTTTCGCGGATTGCATCAAGGAAGCGTAAAGTGCCAAGCGCATCAACCTGTGCCGTATAATCGGGAATTTCGAAAGAAACTTTGACATGGCTTTGTGCGCCCAGATTATACACTTCATCGGGTTGAATTTTTTCAAGCAACCGATGCAGGCTGGAGGTGTCCACAAGGTCGCCGTAATGCAAAAAGAGTTTTTTCCCAAGAATCTGCGGATCGTTGTACAGATGGTCAATACGGCCGGTATTGAATGAGCTGCTGCGGCGTATAATGCCATGAACTTCATAATCTTTATTCAGCAGGATTTCAGTCAGGTAACTTCCATCTTGTCCGGTAATGCCGGTTATAAGAGCTTTTTTCATACGGTCAGCGTTTTTGCATTATTATATTATTAAAGAATTGCATTAGGATTGTCAGCACATATTGTAGCAGATTACTTACAATAAGTTATTTCAGGAAGCAAATATAGTAAATAGTTGTCAGGGTTTTTCAGTCTGCGAAGATACAAATATATCGACATTTCTCTATAATATCCCGACAAGCGCCACCGGATTGTATAATTGTAAATATATTGTGTCTGTTCGGGTATAAAGTTGATGGGTTGGGCAACTGGTTTTTAAAAAGTTAATAGTTAATGGGTATAGCAACTGGTTTGGTAAAAGGGTTATAGTAAAAGGTTTATAACAACTGACCAATGACTATTAACCAAACCAGCAGCCCAACCATACAACCAATAACCAAACCAGCCGTTCAACCTTTCAACCAAAAACCAGATTCAGATAGGCATAACTATTAAGGAGCAGAAATTTTCAGACAACCCGAACAGTAACAATATATTTTGGAACGACTATGCATAATTTGCAAAAAATAGTTACATTTATCGCCATTTGGGTTATTATAATGATGCGCATTTGAATAAACAACAGATAATGAAAGACATAGAAAATATTTTAGAAAAATATAATTATTTGCACATTGACAGGTGTAATATGTGCGGATCTGAAAAACAATACCATAAAACACACACCAAACACACCCAACACA
>CAZEWB010000604.1:0-1726 GCA_964515655.1 uncultured Bacteroidales bacterium | reverse complement strand
AATACCATAAAATAATAGGCAACCGTTTAAATTGTTCTCAAGGATTAAACCCGCGAAAGAAGCAAGGAATAAAAACAACTGTAATGAAATGCAGAAAATGCGGACTTGTTTTTTCCAACCCGATGCCAATACCCAAAAACATACAGGAACATTACGGAATAACCCCGGAAAAATACTGGCAACAGCATCATTTTAAAAATGACAATACATATTTCCAAAGAGAAATAAATGTGCTGGGCAGATTATTTGAGATTAAAAACGGAATGAGCGCGCTGGATATCGGAGCAGGTACCGGCAGGGCAATGCATGCACTAAAAAAAGCCGGTTTTGACGCTTATGGAATTGAACCTTCAGAATCATTTTATAAAAGAGCGATTGAAACATACGGATTTTCGAATGACATGCTGAAGTTAGGAATGATAGAAAACACTGAATATCATGAAAATACATTCGATTTTATAACTTTCAGAGCCGTGCTGGAGCATCTTTACAACCCATCAGAGTCAATAAAAAAAGCAATGCGTTGGTTAAAACCGGGCGGCATAATACACATTGAAGTACCATGTTCTGACTGGCTGATAAATAAACTGGCAAATTTCTATTATAGACTTATTGGCACAAACTACGTCGCAAACATAAGTCCTATGCACGAACCCTATCATCTCTATGAGTTTGGCCCGAAGTCCTTTTCCGGACATGCAATTAAAAACAATTATAAAATTATCCATACCGAATATTTTATAGGCGACACATATCTGCCAAAAATAATAAGCTTCTTTCTGAAATTATATATGAAGTGGACCCGATCGGGCATGATTATATGTGTCTGGCTAAAAAAAAACAATTAATCCGGTATTAATATATAATTGTAACAATAATTATTTTGTCTTCGAATATCATTCATTTTTACAAGCCCCGCTTTTTCGTCAATAAAGAAATAGTTGTATTTAACGCCGGATGTTTCAATGAACGCCTGAACCTGTTCGCCAATATTATCAAACAGAATTTCAATTAATAATATTGGCTTATGCAGCGCAAAATATTTTATATATCCTCTTAAAACTTCCGGTTCAAATGTTTCAACATCTATTTTTATCAGGTCTATTTTTTGAATATTATTTTGCCCGATAAAACTATCTAAAGTGATTGTCGGAACGTTATAAGAGAGATGTATAGTTGTCTCCGTTTCCGGAGGGGCAAGACTTGCCCCATACTGATGTTCCCAATTAACATCCCAAATCTTTTGCGCCCCGTCAGTGGAAGAAATAGCAATACAATTTGCCTTAATGTCGAAAGAATTTAATTTTATATTATGTTTTAGTTTATCATAAACCCTTCTTACCGGCTCAAAAGCGTAAGCGCGGGCCCGGGGATTTACTGCACACGCAATCAGAGAATATATCCCGGTATTTGCGCCGATGTCAAGAATAATACTACTTTTTTTGCAATAGTCTATCCAGATTTTCAAACTTTCTTTTTCCCATCCTTTTATACCATACCAGAACAATTCGTTTTCCAGCTGATATCCATAGTGGAACATCAGGAACCGGGAAGTTTTATCTGGTTTTGTTCTGAAAGCGCCCCTGAAAGTCAAATGTTTTGTGATAGAATAAGGTAAACGAAAATGCCTTAGGAGAAGGTATACTTCCTTTTTAAAGGGCAGGATGGCATATATTTTTTTTACCCCCCTTTTCATTACTTGGTTACATTTTTAATCTTAATTTTA
>CAZEWB010000603.1:0-3122 GCA_964515655.1 uncultured Bacteroidales bacterium | reverse complement strand
TGTGTTGGGTGTGTTTGGTTTGGGGTTGAGAGGACAAGTGCAGAAGGAATAGCAGAGGGCTATACAGAAAACTATATTCCGGTATTTTTTCATGTTAAAGATAAACCGCTGAAAAATGTAATTGTTGAGGTGAAACTCAGTTCAGAGATACAGAACGGAAAAGTAAAAGGAGAAATGTTATGAGAGACTATTGCGCGATATGCATGGCAACAGTGGATGCAGCAAAGAAAGCAGGCGGATTCATCCGTGAAAATCTTAACCGTGTTAAAGGTGATGATGTTGAATACAAAGGGATGCATGATTTTGTGACTTATGTTGATAAGACTTCAGAAAAAATGCTGGTGGATACGCTTTCGGAATTGTTGCCCGAAGCCGGTTTTCTGGTCGAAGAAAAAAGCGTCGAGCAGAATAATGAGAAACTATTCTGGATAATCGACCCATTAGACGGGACCACCAATTATGTTCACAAACTTGCACCATTTGCAGTTAGTATTGCGCTTTCGGAAAACGACGAAATAGTTGCAGGAGTGGTTTATGAGGTAGGCTGCGACGAATGTTTCTATACATGGAAAGGAGCTCCTTCATTTCTTAATGGCAATGAAATCAAGGTTTCAGGAAAGGCAAAGCTTTCCGATGCACTTATTGCTACAGGCTTTCCTTATTATGATTATAAACGTATGAAACCTTTTCTGGGAACGCTTGAGTATTTTTTCAACAATACTCATGGAGTAAGACGCCTTGGAAGCGCTGCAACAGATATGGCTTATGTGGCTTGCGGAAGGTTTGAAGCATTTTATGAATACAGCCTGCATCCATGGGATGTGGCTGCGGGATACCTTATCGTGAAAAATGCGGGTGGAGTAGTGAGTGATTTTTCAGGCGGCAGTGATTTTATTTACGGCAGAGAAATAATATCATCAAACAAAAAGATATATGATGAATTCTTAAATGTTGTGAAAACCAGAATGGTTGGCTGATTTTTTGTAATTTTACTTTTAAATTCACGATTATGTTAAAATATCTGATTTTCCCGGTTGTTTTTTTCCTGTGTACTTCAGGTTACGCTGCAGGAATACAGGCTAATTACTACTATTCACTTTTCCGTAGTACTGACGGGAAGCCTTATCTGGAAACTTATATTGTTTTCATCGGCTCCTCGCTGAATGCTGTAACTGCGGAAGGACAGCAAATGGCGGAGACCGAGATCAGCATGGTTTTCACCCAGGATGGTAATGTAAAACAGTTCAACAAATACAATCTTAAAAGCCCGAAAGTAAAAGCAGGGGAGGTCATTCCGAATTTTATCGACCAGCAGAGGATAAATATAGAACCGGGGCTATACAATTTCGAGATAAAGATCAAAGACGTAAACAACCCTGAAGCAAAGGAACTCGTTTTTGTTGATGTTATCAATGTAGGATTCAGGCCCGATTTTATTGAATTTTCCGGAATACAGTACATCGAAAAATATTCTGAAACAACATCTCAGAACATTCTTTCGAAAAACGGTTACGATCTTGTTCCCTATGTTCATGACTTTTTCCCCAATACAATGAACAGACTCACTGTATACGTCGAAATATACAATACAGACCAGGTATTATCAACCGATTCGGTTTTCCTTGTGAAATACGGGATCGAGAAAGTCTCCGACCAGCAGTTTATTGAATCCTTCACAAAAGTGAAAAAAAGCGCCACCAGGTCTATGCTTGCGATACTTGGTGATTTCAATATAGATGGACTTCCAAGCGGTAATTATCATTTCCGTATAGATGTTGTTGACAAGAACAATAATATCATAACTACAAAGCGTTCATATTTTCAGAGAAGCAATCCCCAGACAGGCATTGACATTATTAATCCTGAAAAACTTGATAAAATGGTGATCGATAATACTTTTATTGAAAAAATAAACAGTCCTGATACTTTGAATGATTACCTTTTATGTCTGCTACCTATCGCTAACGACAGGGAAAAGGGTGTGATCCTTGATGCCGTTAAGAATACGGACACTACAATGAAACAGGTTATTTTTTACACTTTCTGGAAATCCCGTAATTATCTTGAGGTAGAAAACGAATGGCTGGCATATAAAGAAAAAGTCGCATATGTGGACAAAGCATACGGATCGAGTATTAAAAGGGGTTACGAAAGCGACCGCGGTAGGGTGTTCCTGCAATACGGTGAGCCGAACAATATTCAGAAAAGCGATTTTGAACCATCTGCATATCCCTATGAAATATGGCATTATTACGTAATAGGTAACCAGCGCGACAAGCGCTTTGTGTTTTACAACCCTATGTTAGCGGGGAAAGATTACCAGCTGCTTCATTCAGATGCACAGGGTGAGATTTATGATAAGAACTGGGAACGTCGTCTTCATGAACGTAACAATACCATGTACAATCCCGATGCTACAAACAGCGATGACCAGTGGGGGTCGAAAGCAATCGATAATTTCAATAAGTAGCCGTTACAAATATTTTGTTACTGGTCACTGGTTTCTGGCTGCTAGTTACCAGCAACCAGCAACCAGTAACCAGAAGCCTGTACCGGGTATTATTTCTCCTTTATCAAATACATATAGACAGGGAAATGATCGCTGTATCCTCCCTGAAAGGTTGTTCCCACGTATGTTCTGAAAGGATAACCTTTAAATGCGCCTTCCTTTTGCATAAGGAAAGATTCATTATAGATTTTGGTCGTGAAATACTTATAACCCTTTTTGCCACCCCTGACAGTATTGCCAGTAATTATTATCTGGTCGAAGAGGTTCCACGAATCCCTGTAAGCTAGGCTGCCTATTCCTTTTTTCAGCAGATCGCACATAGGATTGTACAGATCTGTATTTTTCATGCCTGTGCTGTCGCATCCGGCTCCAAGTAGTTTTGAAACACTTTTGTTCACGGGATCATCGTTAAGATCGCCCATTACGAATATTTTAGCGGTTGAGTCTGTTTTAATAATTGAGTCGACAATTGACCGGGCAAGTTTTGCAGCTTCGATCCTCAGGGGAGCGCTTCTTTTCTCGCCTCCGCTGCGTGAAGGCCAGTGATTAACAATAAAATGAACAGGTTCTCCGTCAAGAACTCCTGAAACGACAAGCTGGTCGCGTGTGCGAA
>CAZEWB010000602.1:0-3122 GCA_964515655.1 uncultured Bacteroidales bacterium | reverse complement strand
TAGAAGTGAATTTTCTGATGGAACTGTTAGTACAAATAATAAAAAAAGAACTCAGGACACTAAATAAAAACAATATACGTTTATTAACCATCGGCAATATTAAAGGTCTGCCTGTGAATTGTTATAAAGAACTGATAAAAACTATGGAGTCTACCAGTAAAAACAACAGAATGTCACTGGTATTGGCTTTAAATTATGGTTCACAATGGGAAATAATCAATGCTGTTAAAAATATTGCACAAAAGGTTAAAAATAATGAATTACCGGTTGATAAAATAGATAATAATGTATTCTCTTCATTTCTGTCAACATCTTCAATTCCTGACCCCGAATTGCTGATACGGACAAGCGGTGAATACAGGATAAGCAATTTCCTGTTATGGCAGATTGCCTATTCGGAACTGTATTTTACTCCCAAGTTATGGCCGGATTTCAGAAAAGAAGACCTGTATGAAGCAATAATTGACTATCAGAAACGTGAAAGAAGATTTGGAATGACAAGCGAACAAATGACAAAATGAAAACAAGATACACACATATAATCCTTATAATACTACTACTGCTTGCATGTTCTTCACTTAAAGCCCAGATAGCCATTGGGGAAGACATAGAGGAAATTGATTATGCAAATCCACAGGAATACAAAATAGGAGGCATAACTATTTCAGGCGTAAAGTATCTCGATAACAATGTTCTTGTATCTCTTTCCGGTTTATCTGTCGGTGATAAAATAAACGTGCCGGGAGAAAAAATATCAAAGGCTATCGAAAAGCTTTGGGAACAAGGCTTGTTTGAAAACATCAAAATAAGTGCTACCAAAATACAGGATAACACGATATTTTTAAATATCGACCTGACGGAAAGGCCCAGATTGTCAAAATTTTCTTTTACCGGCCTTAAAAAATCGGAAGCGGACGACATACGCGATAAGATCAAAATCTCAAGAGGAGATGTTGTAACAGACAATCTGAAAATAAGGATAACAAATACCATAAAAAAACATTTTTCAGATAAAGGATTCCTGAATATTCAGGTAAATATCAAACAGACAAAAGATACTGCCGCCAATAACGGGGTTATTCTTGCGATAAATGTTAACAAAAATAACCGTGTCAGGATAAAAAATATAAACTTATACGGCAACCACCAGATATCTGATAATAAACTCAGGAAAACCTTAAAGGATACCAAGGAAAAATCGGTCATCAAGCCTTTTTATAAGATCGACTCTTTGATTATTTACAATGCGAAAAGTTTCTGGAAGAAACCCAGTTTTTCCGATGTTGCACAAAGCGTCGGTAATCATTTAAAAAATAATGTGAAACTGAAAATTTTTAAATCATCCAAATTTATTGAAGAAGACTACAAAAAAGATAAAATACAACTGATTGAAAAATATAACGAACTGGGATTCAGAGATGCAAAAATCATCAGAGATACTATATATAAAAACAATAATAAAATCATCAGTATTGATATATTTATCAGCGAAGGGAGAAAATATTTTTTCAGAAATATTTCCTGGGTTGGAAATACCAAATACACTGCTGATGAATTAAATGCCGTACTGAAAATAAAAAAAGGGGATATTTATAACCAGAAGGTTCTTGAAACAAACCTTTATATGAACCTTGAAAGTTCAGATGTCAGTTCCCTGTACCTTGATGATGGATATTTATTCTTCAATGTCACCCCTGTAGAAATTTCAGCTGACAATGATTCCATTGACCTTGAAATAAGAATAAATGAAGGCAAGCAGGCAATAATAAATAATGTCACCATATCAGGAAACACAAGGACAAATGACCGTGTGATAATGCGTGAGATCAGGACCAAACCCGGAGAACTGTTCAACAGGTCTGACATAATAAGAACCCAGAGGGAACTGGCACAGCTGAGATACTTTAATCAGGAAAAACTGGGTGTAAACCCCAAACCCAATCCGATTGACGGAACTGTTGACATAGAATACGTTGTGGAAGAAACCTCTTCCGACCAGGTTGAACTTTCGGGAGGATGGGGTGCAGGAATGTTCGTAGGAACACTGGGAGTAGCATTTAACAATTTCTCTACAAAAAATTTCTTTAAAAAAGACGCATGGTGCCCTCTGCCTTCAGGAGACGGACAAAGGTTAAGCCTCAGATTTCAGACTAACGGAACATATTTCAGATCTTATAATGCGTCATTTACAGAACCATGGTTTGGCGGTAAGAAGCCTAATGCCCTCAGTTTTTCCGTTTATCAATCCGCACAGTCCAACGGGCTTCCCAAAGATAATGAAAACAGGTACTCCATCAAAATAACCGGTGTTTCTGTAGGCCTCGGAAAACGCCTTAAATGGCCTGACGATTATTTTATTTCAAATGTGGATGTTACTTACCAGAACTATGAACTGCATAATTATTATTCAACCTTTTCTTATGCAAACGGAAACTCTAATAATATCTGTATTACCGGACAATTAACGAGAAGTTCCGTTGATGCGCCTATTTATCCGAGAGGGGGGTCAGAATTATCATTATCATTACAATTTACGCCCCCATATTCGTCATTTAACAATAAAGATTACACCACAATGACTGATTCCGCAAAGTACAGGTGGATAGAATACCACAAATGGAAATTTAATGCATCGTGGTTTATCAGGCTTTTCGGCAATTTCGTTCTTAACACAAAATCCAAATTCGGATTTTTAGGATTATATAACCAGGATGTAGGGCTGGCCCCCTTCGAAAGATTTTATCTCGGAGGCGACGGATTAACAGGTTTTGCACTGGACGGAAGGGAAATAGTCGCTTTAAGAGGTTATGCCAACAACTCCTTAACACCCGTAAACACCAAAGGAAATATGGTCGGGGGAACAATATTCAATAAGTACACCGTTGAATTGAGATATCCTGTTTCCTTAAACCCTATGGCAACAATTTATGTGCTGGGATTTCTTGAAGCGGGCAACTGCTGGAGTAAATTTAACGAATTTAACCCCTTTGACATAAAAAGGTCTGCAGGTCTAGGAATACGGGTCTTCCTGCCTATGTTTGGCTTGCTGGGTCTTGACTGGGGTTATGGATTTGATGAAATACCGGGTAAAAGAAATGTAAATAAAGGACAACTTCATTTTT
>CAZEWB010000601.1:0-3133 GCA_964515655.1 uncultured Bacteroidales bacterium | reverse complement strand
CTTTTTAATAGCAGTTTTTTTTTACAAATGTAAAAAAAATATCAGCATATTTTTATATGTTCCTATTCTTTACTAACTTTGCTACACAGACATTGGTTTGGATTATTGATATCAACATAATGAAGAAAAAAAGAGAAATAGCAACGGTAATTACAGCAATAACAGGTGATCGAGTTATTGTAGGCAAACAAGAATTAGAACATGCCATGTTGCATTTCATTCTACCTGAAGATATTTTTCTTGAACTGCTTGAACGTGTATTGAAAGATCCTCATGAAGTTTATCTTGATGACACAAAAAAGGAAAAAGAATATCATTTATTTTACAAGATACTTAAATTCAGATATATTCTTGCTATCGTAAAAGTTATCGAAGATGGCGCATATTTTACAAGTATGTACACTACCGGAGAAGATATCAGAAATTCTCATAAAAAACTTAAAAAGCTGAAATTATGAAAAACCAAAAAGTTTTTTTTCGGACCATAGGAGATTCAGGTCCATTATCTGTATATTGGTATCCTGGACCTTACGGAGTTGCAGTAGAGTGTAATAAAGGATCTGGTGTTGCATGGATTTCTCCTGATGGTAAACTTCTCGGCGTTGAATTCGACGATGTTAATCATGAGACTGATCATCAAATACTTGAAGCCCACAATGGTTCAGTGGTTGAGATTATTGTAAATAAAGGTAAAGTAAAAATAGAAACAAGAATTGCTGCTCAGGTATAATCAAATTCAGGCATTATTTTCCATCAACTTTTCTTTCCAACTCACTAACTTTTTGTAAAAGCTGATTTATAAGTAAGTCTTGTGCTTCAATTTTAGCATTCAGTTCCTGAACAGATTTAACAAGTGGAACAGTAAATTCAGCATATCTGAGTCCGTAAAAATCATCCTTGTTTTTTGGTTTATCTACCCCGCAAAAATCAAAACCAACATCATTGGCAGCTTCTTCTACTTCCTGAGCAATAAAGCCGGTTTGTAGATTGTTGACTTTTAAAGATTCCTGTTCTTTCAATCGTAAACTATCAGGCATTTGTGTAAATTCAGCAATAGCATCCATATCTATATAGTATGTAACAGGGCGAAGCCTGGTAATGAAAGATAAACCGGGGACGTTCTCAGTTATATTCTTTTTAAAGCGTTTATCCGAAGGCAATGTTGTCCAGCCGGCATATCCACCGATGCTTGTCACCGAAGTATTTCCGACCCTTACCTGATTACTGGCAGTGATGCTTGCCTGATAGCCCAGAGCAGTTGAATTTGTGTATGAAGTAGCAGATAAACTGTAGAAAGCGCTATTTCCAACAGCTGTGTTATTATTTCCGTTATTGTAATACAATGTATATGTACCAACAGCCACATTGGTTCCACCTGTTGTATTGCGGTACAGAGCCTGTTCGCCAATAGCTACATTACTGGGACCGGAAGTATTATAGTACATAGATGCATTACCAATAGATACATTGCTCGATCCTCCTGTATTCGAATACAATACCTGATAACCTATTGCAAGATTGTTAGAGGAAGTTGTATTTGAATACATAGAGAACTGGCCGATGGCCAGGTTATAATCCCCTCCTGTGTTTGAATAACCGGCATTATCACCAATAAACACATTACTATTCCCTATATTATTGCTGCGACCAGCCATATAGCCGATAAAAGCATTGTTTGCACCGGTTGAGTTATAACGCCCCGAATAATATCCAAGGAAAACATTATAACTAGCTGTGTTTGCATAACCGGCATAATTACCAAGAAATACATTATTACCACCGGCTCCATTTGAATATCCGGACTTGTACCCAAGAAATACATTGCTGCTACCCGTTGTGTTTCCTCTGCCTGAATGATACCCCATAAATGCATTACTGGTGCCGGATGAATTTGAAAATCCGCTCTCGTACCCAAGGAAAACATTGAAGTTTGCGTTACTGTAATATCCGGCATAGTACCCCAGGAATACATTATTATCAGCTGTTGTGTTTGTATAGCCGGCATTATCACCGATAAAGATATTACGGAACCCGGACGTATTATTAAAACCTGATTTGTTCCCTTCGAAAACATTGGCATAACCACTTGTATTACTCTTTCCGCTCATATTTCCCAAGAAGACATTATAATAACCCGAAGAATTAGTATAGCCGGTGCTGTCGCCAATGAATATATTACTGTATCCTCCAATATTAGTATAACCACTCCTGTATCCGATAAAATAGTTTTTATTTCCGGTTGTGTTATTAAAACCGGATTCATATCCAAAGAAAGAGTTATATAAACCAGAACTAATTGAATTCCCTGCAAAGTGTCCTACAAAATAATTATTTGGGTTCATTTGCATATATGATTCATCGGCGGTACCATTAATATTTCGTACGCCAAACCCCGCTTCGGCATCTCCGGTATATACTCTTGAACTATCGGGAGTGACAACAAGAAAATCGTGGGTGAAAGCCTTTACAGTATTTCTTCCGCTTACTGCAAAAGCGCCTTTGTTGGTTTTTGCAGGGTCATCATCAACATAAATGCGGACACTGTCTTTGTATACAATAAATACTGTTGCGCCTGTTCTGTCCTTTACCTCAAACAAAGGAACTGAATCAGCAAGAACTGCATCACCTTTAACTACCATCTTACCTACCGGATTATTTATACCCACGCCCACATTTCCTGCATTTGAATTGTAGATATTTGTACCATTTGCTTTCCATAATGTATCTACATATCCTGATAAAGAAACCGAGCCACCACTTGTAAGACTTAGTGTATTGCTGTTGATGGATAATGTCTGTAACTCATTCGACGGGTCAGCATCAGCGTCGTTCACATTATCGGTACTTGTTATTGTATATGATGGATAGGTCCCCGTTACAGATGTGGCTCCTCCACCGGTAATAGAAACAGTCTGATCGGGTGCAGTATTTGTAACAGTTGTTCCCGTTATGTTAATTCCCGAACCTGCAGTATAAGTTGTCTGCGGCAATGTCACAGTGTTGCTTCCCGAAATGGTAAGATTGTTCCCTGCAATGTTCAGACTCTGTATCTCATTTGTTATAGAGCCATCCACCTCAGAGGTAATATACCCGGCATCGTTTGTAAACCCACCAACCAAACACACCCAACACA
>CAZEWB010000600.1:0-3139 GCA_964515655.1 uncultured Bacteroidales bacterium | reverse complement strand
TGTGTTGGGTGTGTTTGGTGTTTTTGTGTGCAGTCATATCAGCAATGGGCAAAATACCGTGAACTTGTAAATCCTGAACACTATTCGGCCCATTGCTGATATGACTGCACGAAAAAAATAACAGGCCTTTTCTTCGGCTCATTCAATCCCGTTCACAACGGGCACATGATAATCGCCAATCACATGAAACAATTCACTGATATTGATGAACTATGGTTTGTTGTTTCACCGCAGAACCCGCTAAAGAACAAATCCTCGCTGCTTGACGCACGACAGCGCCTGCACATGGTAAATCTTGCAATAGGCGACTGTTCCTGGCTAAAGGCAAGCGATATTGAATTCAGCCTGTCCAAGCCTTCATACACTATTCACACACTTGAACATCTTAAAGAGCAGTATCCCAAACGCATTTTCGCTCTTATAATGGGCGATGATTCTCTTGCCACAATTGACAAGTGGAAAAATTTCGAATCAATACTTTCAAATTACATGATATTCGTCTATCCCAGGCCTGATACAAAAAATATGAAGATCCCCAAAACCACGAATATCACAATGACCTCCGCCCCGCTTATAGAAATTTCATCGAGCGATATCCGCAAAGCGATAAAAGAGAAAAAGGATATGCGCTTCTTTATGCCCGAGTCCGTTCACCGTTACGTTGACGAAATGAATCTCTACAGGTAGTTTATCCCGGTTTAAAGAATAGGATTAAGAAAATATTTCTATACATACGAAATTCCAATAATCAAAAAACAAATTACAAATAAATCTCAATTTTTTAATATCCAAATTACAAACAAATTCAAATATCAAATTACAAAAAAAGTAAACCAGGTTTTGGATCTTATAATTGTTATTTTAGATTTGTTTGGAAATTGGTCCTCTGAATTTGGAATTTATTTGTAAATTGATGCTTGATTATTGATATTTTTTATTCCCAGATCACAATCAATTTCTATGCTCTTAAAAATTTCATTGGTTCTAACTATATAAGTCACTGAATAATATTGATTAAAAAAATTAATGTATTTTTACCCTGCATTTCGTTAATATATGTATTTCAGCAATTACATTTTATTATTTCTTGTTTTTATCACATCTGCCGATATTCTCAATGCACAGAGCAGGGTTAAAGTTGATGTAAGATCCGAAGACCTTAAAAAACCAAATCAGAGAATTTTATATACAAAATTTGAAAATCATCTTACAATAATTACCGAAGGAATAAGTGCAAGTGATCTGACCATAGCAGTTTCCGATGGAAAAGTAACGGATGAAGATAATATCAGAACAGTAATTGTAGATTCAACCGGGAAGGTTGCAGTTTATATTATTTCAAACGCAGATACTCTGCGAAAAATATATTTCATTGCAGAGACCGCACCATTACCTGTTCCTACACTTGCAGGAAAGATAGACGGCGATATTACTTTAAAGGAAATACTGGTTGCAGGGTCATTAAAAATGATCAACAAAAGCGATCTTAAAGAGTTGCCAAAATACAAAATTGTAGGATTTACTCTGGATATTTTTACAGGCATGGGTATGGAATATTTACAGTCCAATTCTGATAGGTTCACAACCGAACAGTTATCAGGTTTTTTTAATATGAAACCCGGACAGAAGTTTTTAATTCAAAACGTTATTGCTGAAAATGAGGATCAGGAGAAAGTAAATATTGGTACTGCTCAGTTCAAACTTAAAAGAGAGTAAATCTGATATTCATATGCGTGCTTTGGAGTTATAATCAACTGTAAAATCTGGTATTATGAGAATAATAAGCCTTATCTTCTTTTTGCTTTTCATCATTTATTCATGTCCGGCAAACATATACATGGAAAACGATCCTGATACTAAAGACACCATCCTTTCAACAATAATTCCGAAAACATGCGATTCGAACCAGACTGCACCATTCTGGATCATTGCTGTCAGCGCTTTTCAAACGGCAGATTCTGCTTCGGCAGAAGTTTTAAAACTCAGAGGTGCAGGAAAGAAAGCCGGTTATCTTTGGATACCTGATTACAGCACACTAAGCGGGAAAAAACTTTTTTGCGTTTTTCTTGGCCCTTTTTACACTGAAACAGACGCCGGCCGTATCCTTATGCCATATAAAAAGGAAAATCCCGGGGCTTATGCTGTTAAAGCCGATCACAGCGGATCAAGGTACGCTCTCTACAGTTCATTCGATATCCGCAAAGACAATGTGAAAATGAACATGGTACTGATCTATGCCACACAGGCCGATATGGAAGCATATGCAAATGAAGGTGGCGAGGACTGGGGCTGGTTTGTAAACGATGTAGGCGGATATATAGCCAAAGAAATGAAAAATGTTTTTTACGGAACTTTATACGACACATGGTTCAGTGAAACTGAGATCAAGGCACTGGAAAAAGAACTTCAACTATCCGGCTTTGGCTACATTATGATAAAAGGAAAAGAAAAATCATTCATACACCACGATACCCCTGATTCCATAATAAGTTCACTGTGCGAATTTTTCGGCTACGAGTACAATGAGAACTGGAACAACAATAACTAAGTCCAAATTACATATTAAGACCCAAGTCTCAGGAACCAAGCCCCAAATTCCAGGGTCAGTCCCTTGGGACTTGGGGCTTGGAATTTCGAACTTGGAATTTAATTGTATTTTGGAAATTGTGTATTTGAAAAAAAAAACGTAGGTTTGACTTTTATAAACCCATAAATTTATGTTTACCGATTTTTCAGCCTGGTGGGATACGCTCATAGTCATCCAGAAAATATACTGGTTGATCGCTATTCCCTTTTCACTGATCTTTGTTTTACAATTGATAATGTCGTTCTTTTCCGGAGATGGCGGACACGACGCTTCGGGACATGCAGATTCTGCAGTTGACAGCGACCACGGAATTCCTTTCCAGTTCTTCACACTTAAGAACCCTATAGCATTTTTTACCATTTTCGGATGGACCGGTATTGCTTGTCTCAATGCCGGTCTGGGCAATGGAGTTGTGATCCTGATCTCCGTATTATGCGGTCTGGCAATGATGGTAATTATGGCCGGTATTTTTTATTTTATGAGTAAAATGGTCGAATCAGGAAATCTTGATGTTAAGAACGCAATAAATAAAACCGGTACTGTTTATCTCCC
>CAZEWB010000599.1:1585-3151 GCA_964515655.1 uncultured Bacteroidales bacterium | reverse complement strand
AAAAGATATCTTTAGAAAATTCTCGGGAATACCCCTTCTTGATTTTCCAATGATTAATAAAGTTAAACGAGTCTAATTTATTGTGATTAAAATTGGGAGGTAAATAACCCTCTGTCAGGAAATTGATTCCCAGTAAAATAGTTTTTACAGAAAATTTCCTTGCTACTTTAAAAAGTGTAGCCATAAACATATTATCAAACGGAAGCTCAATGTCCACCACCGATGCTCTTAAAAAAGCCAGGTGCATGTTTTTCATATCCTCCCAGTTGATAACATAGGTATAGAGGTCGAAGTTTAATTTTTTTACAATGTTTTCTATATTGAATACTGCAAGTTCGCTATTCCATCCATTGTCAACATGAACAACAAGGGGGCGGAGATTCCAACGTGAAGCCAGTAAGCAAAGATATGAGCTGTCTACACCGCCGCTTAATCCTATTATACAGTCATATTCTTTATTGCTCCCTTCTTCTTTAATCTGCCGAACTATTTTCTCAGCAATTGCCTTTCCCTCTGCTCCGTTTTTTACATTATTTTTAACCTGACTGTTAAAAATATGACAAATATCGCAGACACCGTTTTCATCCAACTGAATATCCGGATACGTTAATGTATCTAAAATACAGCGTGAACATATTCTATAATCCGTACGTGATTCAGGTTGCATGAAAGGCCTTGTTTAATTCATTACTGCCCGGATACTGTATCAGAACAGCATTGTGCTTGCCCCAAAAAACAAATTGTCGTCCCGCTGCAACAGCAGAAGCTCCGGCCTGAACGGCTTTTGAAAAATCATCAGGACAGGATGCTCCCCCGCCGGCAATAACAGGGACAGAAACAGCAGAGGATATTAGGTTGATTAAATCCAGATCATAACCCAATCCCGTTCCGTCAAGATAAACGGCATTTAACATAATTTCCCCGGCGCCCGTATCGTCAAGTCTTTTTATGTGATCTAAAAGATCTGTCCCTGTGTGTTTTTTAGTAACGTGATTGTAAAGATGGTATTTGTCATTTTTATCAATCATAACATCCACTCCAACAACCAGGGTCGAAGATCCGAAATTCTTTGCAATATCTGATACAATGGAAGGATTGGTAATTGCAGCAGAATTTATTGAGATACGTTCGAACCCGGACATCAGGATAGTTTCAATTTCTTCGAGTCTGGTTATCCCGCCACCGTAACAGGCAGGCATAAAACATTCACCGGCAAGTTTCTTTAAGTATTCTATGTCGGGCGGTCTTTTATTACGCGATTTGCAAATATCAAGAAAGATTATTTCATCAACCTCTTTTTCATTAAAGATCCTTACAGCGTTATGAGGGTCGCCTAAATAAACGGGATTCCTGAAGCAACGCGTTTTAACAAGCCTGTTGCCTTCATCAATTAGCAATACGGGTATGACTCTTGGCCTCATTTCAGAAAACAATCAAAAAATGATTTTAAAAATGACATTCCAAAGCTATGACTTTTTTCCGGGTGAAACTGTACTCCGCATAGGTTATCGTGAATTATACCCGAAACATAGTTATAACCATAAGTTGTTTTACACAATACCATTT
>CAZEWB010000599.1:0-1575 GCA_964515655.1 uncultured Bacteroidales bacterium | reverse complement strand
GTGTTGGGTGTGTTTGGTGGGTTTGGGGCTGATATTATCTGTAAACTTATGTAATTTGTTAAATTCCACATTATTCCAGCCGATCTGGGGAATTTTCAGATTTGGGTTATTTGTAGTTGAAAAACGTACCACAGGAATGGAAAACCATCCCAGTCCGGGGACACTTCCCTCTTCGCTGCCCTTGCACATCAGATGCATACCCAGGCATATCCCGAGAAAGGGAATTTTTTCAATCATTGCTTTTCTTATCAGCAAATCCGTCAATCCTGTTGCATGTAAATTCTGAATACCATTATTATATGTCCCGACACCCGGTAAAATCAATGCCTGTGCTTTTTCAATATCAGCAGACGAGGCGGTTATTTGACATTTAAACCCGAGCCGCTTCAGCATATTGGCAACCGAATTCGGATTGCCTGTATTATAATCAATTACTGCTATCATTTTTCAATCAATCTGTCATACACATCCAGAAGTTTTTTTTCTTCATCAGCCCACGATCCTGTTTTTATCCCGGTTATTCTTTGCTTTGTGTTTTCAACGGTAGTCCTGTCAATACTATCAACGAACGACTTCAGATCATTAAATTCCGGATTAATTGCCCACCCGGCATTGTGTTTTAATATCACATTCTGCATTTCAGGAAAATTGCTGCATAATACAGGGATACCAGCATAAAGGTACTCATAAATCTTGTTGGGAAGGCAATAATAATAACTAAGACAGGTGTTCTCAATAAGCGAAAGACCGACATCTGCAGATGCAGCCGTTGCTATTACCTGCGATTCGGGAACCTTATCGTGAAAGTGGATGTTCTTATTTGTATCTGAATATTCTTTTACAACTTTTTCAAACGGACCGTATCCTACAAACACCACATGATGTTTTGTACCCGAAGAAAAAACTTTAAGAATAGTTTCGATCCCCCGCCCTTTGTATAAATAACCGAGGTAAATAAAAACAATGGCATCGGAGGAAATTTTATAGGTATCTATAAGGAAATTCTTATCAACACCTGTTTCATTGGCAGTATGATTTCTTGCAATGTTTTTTACAACGCTTATCGGAGATCCCGGATATTTGCTTTTATACCACGAAGCAATAGAATCATTTACCACAATAGTGTGGTTGGCATTACGGATCAGTTTTCGTTCTCTTCTCTTTTCAATTATTTTATACAATCCCCTAAGACCGTTTCTTTCGGTTTCAAGCTCATGGGCATCATATACTAACCTGCAGTTTTTTTTCTTCTTAAGTTCTGTTGCCGCATAAAGATCAAAAAGGCTATGGCAATGAACAATTGTGATATTTTCACCGATCCATCTTTTTATAATAGCATTTTTCCAGTCTTTTCTTAGCAGATATGATCTGAATCCCCTTATGCCCCTTGGTGAAATTCTAAGTCTTATTATTCTGATCCTGTCGTTTATTTCTTCGGTTTCGGGGAGACCCTTTTTCCAGATACCACATATAAAAATATTGTCATCCTGGTGCTTTTTTGATATTGCGGCTGTCGCACGCATTATGCGACTTTCGCTTTCGATAGGAGAAAAATATATATGCAGATGGGATGCC
>CAZEWB010000598.1:757-3164 GCA_964515655.1 uncultured Bacteroidales bacterium | reverse complement strand
TGTGTTGGGTGTGTTTGGTGGGTTTGTTGCAAAATGGTTTGACGAACCTGCAATAACGATCTTATTATCCGGCTGGATAACTATAGCATTGCCGAAATCATCATCACTGCTTACAGATATTATTACAAGGCCATTTGTTCCGAATCCCATGTCCGGATTTCCGTCCGGATCGAATTTTATAAGAGATATTTTGTTGTTACCGGAAAAGGTCTCGTATATCAATCCTGTAGTAATAATATTATCATTTGCATCCATCGCCATTGCCCAGGCTTCGACATCGGGGCTTTCTCCGAATTTAGTTATCGCAATTCCTCCTGTGCCGAAAGTTGCGTCCAGTGTCCCATCAGTATTATAACGGACATTTGAAATTCCTGTCTTTACTCCATCAGAAGAATACCCGTTGACAATGATCTTTCCGCCTGATTGTATTGCAATACCGTAAACATTAGATGAGTTCTCCACGTATGCTGTTGCAATTCCTCCTGAACCGAACGTACTGTCGGGAGTTCCATCTGTGTTGTACCGTACTGCTATAAAGTTGTATGTTGAATCATATGATGACCCGCCGATGACGATCTTGCCGTCTGTCTGCAGTGCTATTGCGTTTGCAGTACTATATTGTCCGATTTGTGTAATAACAATTCCGTTTGTGCCGAACGAATTATCTGGTGAACCGTCAGTATTGCACCTGACGAGAGTTATGGCAGGATAAGAATTATACAGGGAACGGCCTGCAATAATGATTTTTCCGTCATTCTGGACCTGCATTCCGCTTGCCCATGAAAAACCGCTTCCAACCTGAGTGATAACAGTTCCGGTTCCTCCAAAAGAAATATCAAGCGAACCCGGTGTTTGTCCGCCTGCAATGTTTGTTACAAAAAGAACTACAAAACTTAAGATCTGATTTTTTTTAAAGGCCATATTACTATCTCTTTACTTTTTGACATCCGGTTCGAAAAATACCCATTGAATTGCAGGATTATCCTTTTTCAGTTCCGCTTCGCAGATATTAATGTTTTCTATCAGTTGATCGGCAGAGTTGACCTTTGCCATTTTTGCTTTAACGGCTACCATGATCCGGGGGCCAAGCTGCAGTGTAATCAGGTTGAGTACCTTTTCTACTTCCGGTCTGGCTTCAAGAAAAGTTTTTATGCTTATGTGAGTTTCTTCATCAGCGCTTTGACCAATCAGCAACCCCTTTACTTTTACAGCAAGCAGAATAGAAATAATTAAAAGCAATATCCCGATACCGATGCTTCCCATTGCGTCATAAACAGGATTCCCTGTAACAACAGACAGGATAACCGAAATGAGCGCTAAGGACAGACCCAGTAATGCTGCAATATCTTCACCCAAAACTACAACCAGTTCGCTCTGGCGGGTGTTTTTAACCCATGTCCACAAACTTACATTATGTCTCAGTTTATTGATCTGTATCAGGCAGCCATAAAGTGAAGCGCCTTCGAAAAACATACTTACCGATAAAACAACAATGGCTACCATCGGTGTAGTTATACCTTCATGCGAACTGACCTTATGTATGCCTTCGTAGATCGAGAACATGCCACCGAGGCTGAATAATATGAGGGCGACTATAAAGGACCAGAAATAAATTTCTTTTCCGTGTCCCAGCGGATGCTCCGGGTCAGGTTTTTTCTTCGTTGCCTTTAAACCCCAGAACAGGAGTCCCTGATTTCCGCAATCGGCGAAAGAGTGTACCGATTCAGCCAGCATTGCGCCGGAACCGGTTATAAAAGCGGCAACAGTTTTGGTAATTGCAATTGCAAGATTTGCCAGTAAAGCAAAAAGTATCGATTTTGTTGATGCGTTCTGATGAGACATTTAACTCTGATTTCTATGTTTTACAATCCAATATATAAAAAATAAACAATGCCAAATGTTCAATTCTCAATGATCAATTAAAGAAATACTGAACATGACTTGTTCATTGATAATTGTTTGTTTGACATTGAACATTCTTTTAATATACCAACACACTTTTATTAAGAACCAAAAAATAGCAGGCCTTTAAGCCGGATTCTGTTTCCGCCTTTCGGCGGACTTCTGTCATTTATCTGGGATCGCGGTTACCCGTGACCTCGTGCGACCTACCCCCCGGCTCGGGCGAGCAGCCCTCATGCGCCGGTATACGTGGTCTTGCAACCCGCAGGTTGTACGGCTTTGTGTGTCACCACACAAACCGGTGGGCTCTTACCCCGCCTTTTCACCCTTACCCTAACGCAAGCGTCAGGGCGGTTTTTTTCTGTTACATTACCATACCCTTTCGGATATCTTCCCGTTAGGAAGTGCGATGCTCTGTGTTGTCCGGACTTTCCTCCCCGGCACAGGGCAGAAGCGACAGAACGGCCTGCATGGTGCAAAAACCCAACCAAACACACCCAACACA
>CAZEWB010000598.1:0-747 GCA_964515655.1 uncultured Bacteroidales bacterium | reverse complement strand
GGCAAAATTTTAAGTCGGACTCAGTAGGTATATATAATTGAGACAAGGTAATTTGTCGCAATTTTGTTAAAGGTTTATGGGTTGTGCTGCTGGTCTGGTTGAAAGTCATTGGTCTGTTGTTATAAACCTCAACCGATAGCCCATTGACTAAACCAGTTGCCCAACCCATCAACTTTATACCCGAATAGTAAATTATTTATTCTAATGATATGTTATTAAAACATAAATATATTCTGATTTGTTGGTATGAATTTTAATGTTTACTTTTGGAAAAATTTCTATTAATATGAGAACATCAAAATTAAACAGGAACGATCTTTCAAAGGTAAAGGCTTTTTATGAAAGCGAGTACCACACAACATTAAGTAAATTAGAGCATCTTAAAAGCATTCTGAAAAAACTTAAAAATGTTGGCACTGAAATCAGCTTGGAAAAGATTGCATCTGCTGATACAAATCTTACAAGAAAAGCAGTAAGTCGTGGACGCAAACCTTCAATTGTAAAAGCAGCAACAAATACTGAAAAACCACGCAGGAGAAGGCCTAAGAAAGCTTCGGGGAAAAGGGCAAAGCAGATTTCTGCTATCAAGACACTTACAGCATCTAAAAATGAAAAAACGAAGAGTAAAGTTTTTTCAACCCAAAAAACAAAACCACCAAGAACATACATTCACTGGTCGAAAATTATTACCGGCGTGTTGAACGAGAACAAGAAACCGATGCGTATCAAAGACATTGTAGCTTCATG
>CAZEWB010000597.1:0-3170 GCA_964515655.1 uncultured Bacteroidales bacterium | reverse complement strand
CTGCATGGAGCGAATGTCGGTTGTCATATCCACATGAGTAACGCCGACAAAGGCCGGAAGAATTGATTCGGTATTGAAGCTAGGAGTGGACTTTACAATTTTGGTAATGAATTGTGCTTCCTGCCGTTCTAGTGCTCGAACAATTCGTCTCTGGTCTGCCCGATTGATTACGGATACGACGCTGGAGCGTCCGGCAACCTGATTGGCATAAATAACATTTAAACAAGCTTTGAGTACTCCATATCGAACTGTCTCAACAGTTTTTGCAGCTTGTTCCCCAACAATAGATACTGCCTCCTGGAGAACTGGGTCTTCGTGAGTGTCCTGAACAATATCCGTAAGTTCCACTAAATCCCCGTATTGATAAAGCTGGACGGATACATCCGTCTTGGTTAACTTCTTGGACGGGGGAGTTACACCTTCGGAAAGAGGAGTAGTTGCCAAAGCCAAGGCATTATAGCGCCTGAATAACATTGATTGAGTATTGTTTGCAGGCAGGCTCTTGCTCTGTCCAAATTTTTCCAGGCATAGATAAGGCATTGCCCGTTTTAACAAATCCCGAACAATATACGCTGCTGTTCTAGGGGTGATATCTCCATATTGTGTCGCTGCCATATTAAAACCTCCATTTATTTCTCAGCAGCAATTGCCTCATCAAAGGCAGAATCGAAATCTTCAGCAGGGGCGTGTGATATATTCACAGGCCCTTTCCGGGTAACAACAGACCGAAGTACCTGCTTCTTTTTCTCTTTTACAGCCCGTGCTGCTTCTATCTCAGATATCGAACCTTTTTCAAGTGATGCTACTGTTAAATTGTTCTCTTTTTTAAAATCATTTAAAAGTTCAATTACCTCCTCCGCTGTTCCGCTATTATAAACTTTGGCCAATGCAGATTGGAGATATTTTGGCTTTTCCGTAATCCATTTTTCAAGTGAGCCGTCTTCGACAAAAGTCTCAAAATCGGGATGCTTATCTGTAATTGTACTGAAGTGAGTTACTTCTTCTACATCATTCAAACTATTGACAAGAGGCTTGATTACAGCTTCTTGGGCGTCTAATTTCCCCAGTAGCTCCTCCTTAATCGCCTGGACACGTTCCTCAATCTCTTTTTGTATTTCACTACGCGTTTTTGTAAGTTCTTTTTTGCGTTTCAGCTCCTCCATTTTAGAGACTGTGCCAAAATCTGCTTCGTACTCTTCCAGCATTTTTTTCTCTTCTGGAGTGAGTTCTTCCACAAATTCTGCAATAGCTTTCTTTTCTTCTTTTACAGTGCTTCCCTTTAATTGCTCTTGTAGAGCATCAAGCCTTTTGGTGAATTCCTCTTCCTTGATTTTCCATTTCGAGCTTTCAGCGTCGAGAATGCCTTGGAGAGTTTTGTATCTTCGCTCAAATGTTTCCTCTGCATCAATTACGACTATCTTGGATTTATCTTCGCCTTTCTCAACAACTACAGCAGGTTCCACTTTAGAATCCGCAGCAGCAGAAACAACAAGTTCTACGGCCTTGGATTCGTCAACTGGATTATCCTCCTCAATTGCTTCAGAAAATGAAGTATCGAAAACATCCGCATCTGATACACCAGGATCTTTATCCTCAATAGCTTCAGCCCCTCTGTCATCTGCTATTTTGTCCATTGTTTACTCCTTTATGTTAATTAAAAATAAAAAAGGCGAAACCGGGAATTTTTAATCCCAATCTCGCCTTTGATCTTGTTTGATATTTTAGATTTAGGCTATTTTTTCAGAAGAAGCTGAATTCTCCTTTTTAACCCTTCCAGCATCCTAATTGTATCTATTGCGTCCTTTTTACTGAGGACAATTGTTATTTCCCCGTCAATAGCCGTTTTTTGTTGTGAACCTTCAACACCTACAACATCTTGTTTATCGTATTTTTGCATACACAACACCTTGTGTCAAGTCTTTTTTATAACAATCGGCTACGGCCTGTTTCAATGCCAATTTTTAATTCTTTGAGTAGCTCTATTTTAGCCTGGTTTCTAATAACAGTTACCCCATCCGCAATATCATTTTCCTCCCTAAAGACGGCAATAAGCAAATCTGTCAAATCTCGGACAGCTTTAACACCGTATTCATCCCGATGATTATAGACTGACTCAATAAGCCCCTTTTTTCGATTCCATGTACTATTTCTTGCCAGTCTTTCTAGATTTTGATTTGGAAACTGCTGTGTTCCTACCATCTTTATTCCCTTCTTTTGCTTTTTGTTCTGTAGCGGCTATTGATGCTTTAGTTTTCGCCACATCCGTCGCCAGTTTATACGTATGTTTTTCCTCCTTCAGTCGAAGCTCCTGTTGGTGAGCCTCCCCTTTTCGCGCTTCATCCCCCAATTTTCCAGTCAATTCAGCCTCGGCAAGTCTTGGGTCCTCAGTCGGCTGCGTTTCTGGTGGGGTCTGTGCATCCTTCATAGCTTCCACGTTTACTTTTTTTGCTTTGGTAAGTTGCGCCATGGTCTGAGCCTTCTTATATCCAACTTCCGCCTTCTGCATTTCAAGAGCAAGCTGCATTTCTGCTGATTGTTTCTGCGCTTCCTGCTTCTTCGCCACTTCTTCTTCTGTCAAAAGTCTAATATTAATATCATGTGCTTTCAGTTTTTCCTCAAGAAAAGTACGTTTGGGAATATATTCCCATTCCTCATCAGTCATCGTACCGGTAAGCTGAGTAAGCGCCTGCATACGAATTTCCTTCATCACAAGAGAAACCACGCCCCTCGCTTTGCATAAGAAATCTCCTTTAATGTCGGCGCGCGGATTGAAGTCCATGTTCCAAGAATAGAGGTCACGAATAATTTGTTCTGTGAAGGAATCAAAGTTCCGAACAACGTCCTTAATCGACATTGTAATTGTGGACATGCGCCCGGAAGTAGCTTGTGCAGTTTCGTTATTAACCGTCTGGCTGATTAACCAAGTTGGGAGAGTAGTTTCCTCATCTCCGAAATTCTTGAAAAGTTCGATAATTTGAATCAGTTCTGTAATGTGCGAGTCAATGTTATAGACTCGAAGTGCAGGGTATTGAGCATCAACGCCTCTTCCCCGCCTAAACCATATTTTTCGGGCATAAAAACTGTCGAGATCAGTGCCCGGTTCCATAAGATCATAATTCACTTCTACGTTTGGTCCAGCACAAACAGATCCGTTGTCTAGTACCATTCTC
>CAZEWB010000596.1:0-3176 GCA_964515655.1 uncultured Bacteroidales bacterium | reverse complement strand
GTGTTGGGTGTGTTTGGTGTGGGTTTGCTGCGAATATGTGAGAATGAAATTCGTATACAGCATTCCTTTGCTTGACATAAGCAGTATAACCCTCCAGCTTACATCAAGCAAAGGAATGCTGTATACGAATTTCATTCTCACATATTCGCAGGAAAGCCGTGAACAGGCAAAAACGGTGTGGGAAAGCCGTCTTGATACTACTTTTTCATCCAAGCCGTGGCTGGTAGTGAATCACAATACCGACGAAAAAGAAATTCTGCTCCAGGATGATAAGAACCAGCTTTACCTTATAAATGCATCCGGGAGAATTGAGTGGAAGATCGCTTTACCTGAAAGAATAATGAGTGACGTTACCCAGATCGATGCATTTAAAAACTCTAAACTGCAATACATTTTCAACACAAAGAATTACGTGATAATGGTTGACCGCAACGGCAACTTTATCGACAGGTTTCCACTGAAGCTCAGGGCCGAAGCCACTAACGGCATCGCTGTTTTCGATTATGAAAAAAACAGGGACTACAGGATATTTGTGGCCGGGAACGATAAAAAAATATACTGTTACAAAGCCGACGGCAGCCTAATAAGCGGTTTTGAATTCGGGAAATCCGACAATTTCATTTATCAGCCGCTTCAGCATTTCAGGTTTGGTGACAAGGACTTTATTGTTTTCTGTGATACGCTAAAAACATACATCCTCGACAGAAAAGGAAAAACAAGGATAAAAATAAACGAATTCATTCCTACAAACAGGAACACCAGATTCTATGCCGAAACTTCAGAAAAGAACAACGAGAAATTCATTTTCTCCGATATTAACGGTCAGGTCGTATTTGTCGAGCAGAAAGGCAAGGTCATCCGGCTTAAACTTGGTGAATTCTCGCAGTCGCACTATTTCGAATATTACGACATAAACGGCGACGGCAAGGGCGAGTTCTGTTACTTTGACAACAATACATTTACTGCTTTTTCGTCCAAAAAAACAAAATTGTTCGAAGTGAAACTTCCGGAACCTGCACTTTACAAACCGGCCTTTTATATCTTCCCCAACAATTCAAGAAAAGCAGGGTTCACATGCAGCAGCACTATATATCTTTCCGACAGCAAAGGAAATATTCATCCGGGATTTCCGCTTATAGGTTCAACTCCTTTCAGCATTGGCAAATTAAGTCCTGATGCCGGCACGTTCAACCTTATCACCGGTGGCCAGGATGGAGTTTTGCTTAACTACGAAGTTATGTACTGATGATACGCAAAAAGACAGTGAATAAGCCCCAAGATCCAAGCCCCAAGATCCAAGCCTCAAGGGACGGCTCCCTTGGAATTTGGGACTTGAAATTTGGAACTTGGGACTTTGAACCTGGAATTTGGGGCTTGGAACTTTTTTCACACAAGAATTTATTTACGTAACATGAGTAATGTACTAAACAACCTTTGGGTTATTATTATAGTCTTAAAAAAAACAATGAAAATGAAAACAGGTAAATTAAAAGTATTGTGGTTTGCAGTACTGCTTGTTTCAACGACTTCCTGCTTCAAGGAATACTTTGAAATGGATAAATTGTCCACAAATATTCAGTGGGAGCCTAATGTTTGTGCTGCCGCCATAAACACTTCGCTTACCATACGGGATGTCCTGCGGGATTACGACACGACACACCTTTTTTCGGAAGACCAGACCGGCTTCCTTTATCTGATGTACAGTAAACGCATTTTCTCGCTTCCTGCAAAAGACATTGTAACCCTGCCCGATATTCCCCTGGCAAGCCAGTACACTTCGGCTGAATTTGCCGCCCAGGGTTTTCCGATTCCCAACAACACCGCTACAATAACCCATAACCTCTCCGCCGTTTTTGCAATGGTGCACGCTGAAGTTTTCGATAGTATAAAAATAAAGGACTGTGAATTTATTATCAACTTCAACACTACTTTTCAGCATGACGGAATACTTACCATTTCTCTGCCGAATGCCACTCTTTTCGGAAGTACATACAGCCGCAATATACCTGTAGCAGCAGGGCAGACCATTGCTGAAACTTATTTCGATCTTGCCGGATATGTTTTCGATCTGACATCTGGATCCAACGATTTTCCTGTTCTTGCCACATACACTCTCACCAGCAGCGGGAATCCCATACTGCCGGCTGACGTGGCCAACCTGAGCATCAATTTTCACAATATCCAGTACGACTATCTTTACGGAAATATGGGAAACTATTCCATTGTACTTAATCCCGACACTGTGCATATTGATATCTTCGATAATGCTTTAAACGGCGACATTTTTTTCGTGGACCCCAAGATCCGGCTTAAAATGACAAATTCGTTCGGTGTTTCTATGGCGATCGGCTTCAGCAACTTTCTTATTTACTCTACTTTACTGCAGGGATATAACACTTACCAGTTCCCCATCGGGTACAATCCCCATATAATCCCGGCATCTGCTTATCCATCGCCTTATTCAGTTTCGGCAATACAATTTGATACCGCCAGTTTTCCCCAGATAAGAACAATTGTTTCTGAGAGTCCGAAATATATTTTTTTCAGCGCTGTCGGCGCCACAATTCCTCCTCTTCCGGGACAGCAGCAGTTTATCTCCGACAGCAGCCGCTTTTCAGTTGACCTTGAAGTTGAATTGCCTTTCTGGGGCCGCGCTACTCTTTTTGCAATGCAGGATACTCTGGATTTCAATGTGGCAGACGCCATTAAAGATTCAGGGGACTTTACTATGGACAACATCGAATATGTAATGTTTAAACTGAATGTCGAGAACGGCATGCCTATGGATGTAATATTCCAGTTGTACTTTACCGATACATTATTTAATGTGTATGACTCTTTATTCTATACACCAACTGAATCCCAGATCATACAATCGGGCGTTCTCAATTCTGCAGGAAGGATCGTTGCTCCGTTCACAAAGATCTCTGAGATAAAATTCGAAAATGCGAGACTGCAGAAGCTGAGACCTGTACAGAAAGTGCTGATAAGAGGAACAGTAAAAACAACAAACAACGCTACGGAAAATGTCCGCTTTTACTCCGATTACGCTATCCGAGTCAAATTCGGCATGCAGGTCCAGGCTTCGGTAAATTCACAGCAGTTTGAATAAAAAGGGAGGAAAGAAAAATGAAAAAGACTATCCTTAAAACCACACACCAAACACACCCAACACA
>CAZEWB010000595.1:0-3177 GCA_964515655.1 uncultured Bacteroidales bacterium | reverse complement strand
GAAAAATTTCCAATGCCATTTGTATCGCCAAAACACAGCGTATTAACAGAATAAACATCTGTTATTATAGCATCAGGTTGAGTTAATTCCAATGTGTCAGATGAAACACAATGACCTGAGTCTCTTACAGAAACAATATATTCACCGGCAACCAGTGAAGGAACAGAAGAGTTCTGCGTCCAGTTCGTACCGTCAACAGAGATCTCGTAAGGAACATTTCCACCTGTAGCCGAGAATGATATTTCGCCTTCTGCATCTCCATAACAAAGATTATCCTGTGAGGAAAGAACCACAATGAAAGTATCAGGTTCAGTAATTATAACCGTGTTCAGGAATTCGCAGCCATAGGCATCGAGAACCTGAACGGGATAAACACCTGTAGCAAGGTCGGTAACAGTTTCTGTTGTCCCTGTGCTTTCCCATACCGTACTATAAGGCGCTGTTCCGCCCGATGGAACAACTGTAGCAGTTCCGTTTCCTTCACCGTGACATACTACATTGGTTGATGTAACTGAAACAACTAATGCGGACGGTTCTGTAATGACCACATCTATAGAGTCGGTGCAGTTATTAACGTCAACAACAGTTAAGGAGTATGTTCCGGCGCAAAGGTTAAAACGGGAATTCCCGTTGCTGGCATTTTCCCATTCGAATACATAAGGGAGTGTTCCGCCTTGTGTGGTTGCAAGGGCAAAACCGTTGCATTCACCGTTACAATACGGACTGGAAGAGGACATAGTAATATTGAGCGGAGCAGGTTCGGTAATATTTGCCATTTTAACGATGTTACAATTGTTGGCATCATTTACAGTTACGTAGTAATTACCGGGGCATAATCCGCTGACCGAAGAAAGGGTTGAATCAATATCCCATAGATATGTATATGTGCCTGTCCCTCCGGAAACGTTAAGGCTTATCTCCCCATCGCATAGAGCGGCACATGAAACATTTTGCTTTGTTACCAAAGCTGTAAGCTGTGGTGGTTCGGTAACGATTACAGATGCAATATCTGTACAACCATGGCTGTCAGTTACTGTTACATCATAATTTCCTGCGCTGAGACCTGATATCGAAGGACCGGTCTGTGCCCCTGTCCATAAATGAGAGTAAGGAGAAATGCCTCCTGTAACTATTGCCTGTAATGATGCACTATTTTGTCCGTAACAAAGAATTGCACTTGTAAAATTAATTCCTGCATCAACCTGGGCAGGTTCATTTACTGTATAGGTTTCAGTGTGTGTGCAGTTATTTGCATCGGTGACTGTAAGGTAGTAGATGCCTTGCGTTACATTAAGCAATGTATCATTGGATGAACCCCCTGTCCAGAGATATGTGTAGGGACTTACACCGCCATTGGTATTTGTTGCAATCCATCCTGTGTTGCTTCCATAACACAATACATCCTGCAGGTTGGCATTAATAACAATAGCTGGTGGTTGTGTAACAGATGCAAATCCGTATACCTTGCAGTTAACAGCGTCTGAAACTTCGATTGTGTATATGCCTGCGACAAGATTGGGGTTGGCTGGGTTTATTACGCTGTTCGACCAAAGATATGACAATGCGCCTGTACCTCCGCTGGCTGCAACAGTTGCAGATCCGGTAGCGTCACCGTTACACAGTACATTTACGATAATCAGATTGTCAATTGCAGGGGCATTAAGGTTATCGACAGCTACACTATATGTAACTGTGCAACCGGACTGGTCGGTTACTGAAACGACATAAATGCCGGCTAAAAGGCTCGTTGCAGCAGCAGTTGTTTGTGAAGCAGGGTCGTTCCATAAATAGGATAAAGTTCCTGTACCGCCGGAAGCAGAGACCTCGGCAGAACCGTCTGGATTGCCACAAGTTGCATCTACGGTAGAGACAAGACTTACACTGATTGCAGAGGCTTCATTTATAGTTTTAGAGAAAGTATATGTGCAATTATTGGCATCGGTAACAGTGCATGAATAATTTCCGGCATACAAAGCTGTGCGGTCTTCATCTGTGGAACCATCGGACCAGTAATAAGAATACGGAGTTGTTCCGCCGGACACAATTACACCAATTGATCCGCCTGGTAATCCGTTACAAGGTGCATCCTGAGCTACCGTGGTTGCATCCATAGCATCCGGTTCCAGGATCAGGTAATTCCCGGTAACATGACAAGCGCTTGCATCAAATACCGATGCAGCAAAAGTACCGGGCTGCAGGTTTTGATTATTATCTGAAGGCAGATCGGTTCCTGCATAATAATAGGGAGGTGTACCACCAGTTACTACAAGTTCAATAATTCCATCTCCGAAACCATTACATGTGACATGTGAAATATTCGCATCTATATCCATTGGTGAAACTGCTTCAATTTCGTAAGTTTTCACGACCTGGCATGAACCATTATCTGTTACAGTAACTGAGTATGTTCCTGGCGCCAGATCAAAAATACTCTGCAAGGTCGATCCGGTTGACCAATTATAAGTAATAGGATAATATCCGTTTACATCCAGTTCAATAAACCCGTTCGAGGCAGAAGCGCAGCCATTACCCATATTCTCTTCAACTGTCGGACCGTTTATCGAGATATTTCTCCATGTGTCAGCGCTGCCGCATCCATTAGTAACAATAAGGTGAACATTATAATTACCTGGTTCTGCATACGAATGAACAGGATACATCAGAAAAGAAACGGTACTGTCCCCGAAATGCCATTCAAACGACCATGAATCTGTATTCTGGTCATTGTGATTGCTGTACCAGAACTCAGCAGGTGTGTTTGCGCAGGTCCACCCGTTGTAGTCGAAATCAGCATTTGGAGTATTAAGATTTGATACAGAAACGTGGGTGAACAAAGTGTCTTTTGTTCCACAACCCTTTGTTATGATAAGAGTGGCGTCGTATTCACCGGTAATATCGTAACTATGGGAAGTTGCTTGTCCATATCCTACAGCGCCATCACCAAAATGCCACTCATACTGTAGTCCGCCTGCTGCAACGAATTCCACATCATCACCGGGGCATGCAGCGTTGGGATTTTCCAGTTCAGCGGGATCGCAAGTTCCGTCCCAGTCACCTATCTCAATACCAGGGGCAGGGATATCTGTTACAGTGCCTGTAACTACAGGAAGTGCCGGCAGAATTCCATAAGCATCAGGTTCGTGTTCCAGGGCGCTGAGCACCATGGCCTGGCTGGTT
>CAZEWB010000594.1:0-3178 GCA_964515655.1 uncultured Bacteroidales bacterium | reverse complement strand
CCCGCTAACTTCTTATTTAATACCTCTGCCTGGCTGAAGTTGTCAACGACGGTAATCGTGACTTCTTCGAACTCATCTGTTATGTTTATTATTACCTGTTCCATTATACTGTTATATTTTGAATTATTGGAAAGCGGCCACCGAAAAATGTTTTAACTGACTCATCAGGGAAGGTGATCTGGCAGTCGTAATAATAATTTCCTGCAGGGAAATCAATCTTAACTTCATTCAGTGTGAATTTTCCTGCAGCTGCATCAGTGATGCTAATATGCCCGCTGGTTATTGATAATTCATACTTGGTAGGATGAGTTGGCTGCAGTCGCAAGTGCATCACAATGTCACATCCGGTCAGGTTTACCGCTACGCCTGCAACTTGAATTGTGAATTCAGTACCCCTGTATGTATTGCCTTTTACATGAGGGTTGAAAGAATAATTATTTAGCGTTTCCATTTAGTTTGGTATTTGTTCGGTTATTACTGGAGTTACATTGCTGACAGATTGAAGTTCGTCCACTGCCTTTGTATTTATAATATATGTCTTGTATTCTTCAACAGAATCGACGTAAGAGCCGTGATTATGGTTAATGACACTATTTGTCCTTACGAAGCCGTTAGACGATCCTGCGCTATTATATTGCATTTTAGCATATATATTTTCAGGAATATCAAGATAAGAAACGGCAGTATCCTGATCCGGCCCGTTAAATGCCGTATGAAGCATCCATCTGGTCACTACATGCAACCTGAATACTAATTCTGCCCTCTGCACTTTCAGCCCGTGCGATTCCCATTGAATCGGCAGAAATTCAACAAATACGGCGGGAGTAGTAAAGGGTGTTTCCTCCTCCATAAATTGTACGTTCTGATTCCACAGGTCGAAATGTTTTATCAGGGGAAGGTTGTCTGTTCCAAGTATAGCCTGTAATCGGCTCTGAATATCAAGGTAAAGTTGTGCTCTCATTGCAGTATATTATTAATTTTGTTTTGAATGATGCCTCTCAGTTTCGTGTCAAGTTCCTGGCTGTCGCCAATGAACTGGCGTTTGGGCATAAGAAATCCGCCTCCCCGGCCAGCCCTTAGCCCGAAGTTATGTACAGGTGCATATATAAGATCGCTGAATATTATAGCCTTTCCCGACTCTGTTCTGTAATGAATACTTCTCCCCAGATCACCTGTCTTTCCAGTCAGTATCTTTCTGGTTCTGTCTGCCCCTCTCGACCATGAGTTCTCACGTCGCTTAACTTCTTTCCACTTCACCTTATCAAAACCCTCATTCTGGAAATTCTCTTTAAAATGGTTCACAGCCTCAACTCCTATAATACGAGGAAGGTCATTGTTAAAAAGTTTTTTTAACGCTGCATTCTGGCTATGCAGGCGGGTTACGAATTGTTCCGGTGTTAGTGTCAGCATAAAATATTTGTTAAATTACTTGACAATTGAATATTAATGTTGTACATTTGTACCGAGGAGCGTTCAGAAATGACAATCTTCACCTGCCCGGCGGAGCAATAATCCGCCTTTTTTATTTGTGTACCCATAACTTTTTCAGTTTTTTATTAATCATGTAATACACGTTGGGTAATGCATCCAGATTCATCCCCATGCTTATAAATCGCCCCTTCTCTCTGTTTAATGCATTACGGAGAAGTAGTAATTGTGACTTTGATTCCACATAGAAAATTGCATTGAAACCTTTCCGGGAGTCTTTTATATAACTACGGATTGTTGTTTCATTTGCCTTTGCTATGGATTTTATTTCCCATGTCATTTTATCGAAATTGATATCAGCGGTGTGTTTCTGTTCCTTTAAAAATTCAACTTGTTTACCCTGCACCGCCAATTCTTCACCAATGATCTTCTCAACCTTTCCTCCCTTACCGGAGAATTGATGTTGCTTATGATATACATTGAATCCGCCGTTATCTGAATTCCATATTGCCCTTTTCCACTTATCATCATAACCCAGGAATATATTCAACGATTTAATTATGGGTTGAAAAATATCTTCTATCAGCCTTGATACGCGCACATTTGTTTTTGCCACATACGGATGTTTATCCGTGATCAGTTCACCCGTTTCTGCCGGGTTGCCTTCAAGGCCGGTTGCAGGCGTTACTGTTTTGCCATTATGATTAACCGGCTTATCTACCTGTTTCCAGTCGCATTTGCAGTTCCACAGGTTGCCGGGTTGGTTCTCGTTCCAGAAGGGATCATCTATCGGTAAAACAGTTCCTACGAGTTCCACATGCTCATCCCTGGGGTCTGCTGATCGCGTGGGTAACCATTCGAGGCATGGATACAAATCGGCGTCCTGTTTAAACTGTTCAAATTGCTTTGCAGTACGCGCACGGGCTACCATTGTATTGTACTCTGTGATCTGCCACCGGTTAAATTGCTTCAGAGAGATCATGGCTCTTTTGTCGAAGCCATCTACGGGTAAACCCTGCAACGCTTTTGTAACATGATGGGCCTTATAAGTAGCAAGCCGGGATTCGTTCAGTTTAAAACGCTCATACATTCCAAAGTGCTGTTCATCCGGTTTCGGGTTGCCGAACATGGCCAGTGATCTCTGGTAATTCTCTTTGTAAAGGGTAACAAGATCGGGGTGTATATTTTCCCCATAGCCGTCCTTAATGTCGGCTATAACCTTCTTAAATACATCTGAGGCTTTGTTTGTAAAGTTCAGTAAGGGGAATATGCGGAGGTTGTCGGCAGTAACCGGGTAGTTCCGGTATAAATTCGACAGCCCTGACAAACGGTCAGGGCTTAGACGAAAAAACTTTTAAGCCGTTCAATTAATGAATTCGTGGGAGTTTTTGAAAGAGTATTCTTATCGGGATTTAAAACCTTTTCAATGCTGTTTAAAACGCCCTCATCTTTTTTAGCCCGGAGTTCATCGTAATTGTCGGGTTTGGGAATATCAAATTCCTCATATATGTAATCGTCATCAACCGGAACTTCCTGACTGATCCCGGAGATGACCTCCCATTTTGTTTTCAGTTGCTTCCAGTCCTTATCCGGGCTTTTAAACCAGATGTTTCCACCGGCGATGTTGAATCCGAAAACTTTTAGTATGCTTCTGAATTTGCCATTCAGTACATCAAGGATCAGTTTTTCGTCCGACTTGTTTTTTGCCTCTTCAGCGGTAAGATGAACTTCACCCAATGAACGTGCGCCA
>CAZEWB010000593.1:0-3180 GCA_964515655.1 uncultured Bacteroidales bacterium | reverse complement strand
CTGCCTGATATTGCAAATGACAGTATGACAGTGGAATATTATCATTACGCCGACTCGGCCTCATCTTCCGAAACTGATTTTTATAAAGTAAATGGAGCTGAACATATGTGGCTGCAGACTCCCTATAATGATGTGGATTATACTACTGAAATATGGAACTTTTTCGATAAGCATACTTTAAACACTTCAGCACTTCCTATACATTATAATATATATGCACCCTATATTTATCCTAATCCCGGATCCGATCTCATTCAGGTAATGAATCTTAAAAATGAGGCTGCTTCTTTCTCTGTGTGTGATTCGGGAGGCAGAATTGTTATGGAAAGGCAGACGTTTAAAAACAATAAGATAAACATCTCTTCACTTCAGGGAGGTTTCTACTTCCTTACCGTTTACTATAAGGATGAGTCAAAAGGTTCCGTTACTGTAAAAATGCAGAAGCAGTAATATGGCAAAGATACGCCTTACAAAGGAATTCAGGTGGGAGATGGCCCATGCGTTATGGAACTACAACGGGCTGTGTAAGAACATCCATGGTCATTCATATATATTACAGGTTACAGTTACCGGCGAACCGATAAGCGATATAACTGACCCAAAGCTCGGGATGGTGATGGATTTCGGCGATCTGAAAAAGATAGTGAATAAGGTGATTGTTGATATTATGGATCATTCCCTTGTAATAAGCGAAAAGTCAAAACACAAAAGCCTGCCGGAAACAGATGAGATGTTCGGACGTCGGCATATCACTCCCTATCAGCCTACATGCGAAAACCTGGTTGTAGATTTTGCAAGCAGGTTAAAGCCTCTCCTTCCTTCCGGGGTCAGCCTTTTTTCCCTGCGTCTTTACGAAACTGCTACTTCGTGGGCAGAGTGGTATGCGGATGACAATGTTTGACAAGCACGAAATCTTAAATACGAAATCCGAAAATATTAGTTCCGACGCTTCCATGATCCCCATATACTATACCTGAAACGGGATAAATTGCTGCATTTTTGTTAATGGTTTATGGGTTGAGCGGCTGGTTTTTTGAAAAGTCAATAGTTAATGGGTTGAGCAACTGGGTTGGTAAAAGGTTTATAGTAATAGGTTTATAATAACTGACCAATGACTATTAACCAAACCAGCAGCCCAACCATACAACCAATAACCAATTTCCAAACCAGTTGCTCAACCTTTTAACCTTTAACCTGGTTAATACAATTGATACGGAAATATATCCCCTTTGCAGTATAAATGTTTTTGTTTCGTTTTACCCGGGGGAACAATGGAAGGTCGGAAAGTCTGGTTTTGAAAATTGAATTTAGATTTTTTTTTTAAATTTGCACTACTAAAACAGGTTTTATGTCAGGTCACAATAAATGGTCAACTATCAAGCGTAAAAAGGGTGCGCTGGATGCAAAGCGTTCAAAGATCTTTTCGCGTATAATAAAGGAAATGCAGGTTGCAGTTAAGGAAGGTGGGGCGGATGTAGAAGGCAATGCACGTCTTCGTACTGCTGTACAGAATGCAAAGGGCTCCAATATGCCCAAGGAAACCATTCAGCGCACAATTGCAAAAGCTTCTGCCGAAGGAGCAAACCTGCAGGAAATGACCTACGAAGGATATCTGCCCGGCGGTGTGGCTGTATTTGTCGAGTGCCTGAGCGATAATAAAAACAGGACAGTAAGTAATGTCAGAGCTCTTTTCGATAAACGAGGCGGAAACCTGGGTACCAATGGCTCGCTTAGTTTTATTTTCGAACGCAAAGGCGTTATCACTGTACAGAAATCCCAGATAAATAGCAGGGACGATTTTGAACTTGAGATCATTGATGCAGGAGTTGAAGACATAGACGAGGGCGAAGATGTGCTTGTATTGACCTGCCCGCTTGATACTTTCAGCGCCGTTCAGAAAAAACTGACATCTTTAAAGATTGAAGCCGAAAATGCAGAACTCAGGCGCATCCCCAACGACACAAAAAAACTTGACCTTGAAGCTTCACAGAGAGTTTTAAGGATCATTGACGAGTTCGAGGACGACGACGATGTTCAGAACATTTTCCATAACCTGGAAATGACAGACGAACTGATGAATGCGATGGAATAGGCCGGTAAAAGTCCCAAAATCCAAGTCCCAAGATCCAAATCTCCAGGGAAAGCAATCCTTGGAATTTGGGTCTTTGAATTTGGGTCTTTGAATTTAGTCAAAGCCAATCGGTTTCGGAGAAGTTTTATATCGCCGGTTATAAGACACTAACTGTTATTAAGTTTTCGTTTTCCGTCTAATAAATGGGTGTAAAATCGCTTACTTTGCAGTAGATTTTAAGTGAAAATGAAGAGAATATTTCTTTTATTTATCGTTGTATTACAATGCTTTATATCTGCCGGGCAGAATAAGATCCCGCCGCAGCGTCCAAAACTTGTTGTAGGTATTGTGGTCGATCAGTTGCGGATCGATTACCTTTACAGGTACTGGGATAAATACGACGACAAGGGTTTTAAAAAGCTGGTGAATGAGGGCACTTTTTTCAAGAGCACTTACCTTAATTATCAGTTTACACAAACAGGATGCGGTCATGCCTCTATCTACACCGGAGCCGTTCCTGCCGTTCATGGTATTGTTTCGAATTACTGGTACACACGTTTGAAAAAGCAGAAAATTTATTGTGTGGCCGATCCTAAGTGTACTCCTGTGGGATTTAATTCTCCGTCGGGAAATGTGTCGCCTGTAAACATGCTCTGCAATACGGTTGGAGACGAGCTACGTATTTCAACCCTTATGAAGGGCAAAGTTGTCGCTGTTTCGCTTAAGGACCGCGCTGCAATCCTTCCCGCGGGCCACACTGCCAATGCCGCTTACTGGTATGATTCAGGTTCGGGGAATTTTATTACAAGTTCCCATTATATGGCATCGCTTCCCACCTGGGTAAATGATTTCAACAATAAAAAATTGCCGGATATATATCTCGACCGCCTGTGGACCCCGTTATATCCTATCAATACCTATACCGAAAGTTATCCTGATTCGATGAAATACGAATATGGATTTGGTATTGCGCAGACCGTTTTTCCATACGACCTGTCGTTCCTGAGCAAAAAGGATAAGACCACCCGCGATTACGAGTTGCTGCTTAATGTTCCTTTCGGAAACACTCTTTTGAACGACTTTGCCATCGCCTCTATCGTTGGTGAGGA
>CAZEWB010000592.1:0-3193 GCA_964515655.1 uncultured Bacteroidales bacterium | reverse complement strand
TATGGGACCTTCGGGCTGTGGAAAATCCACTTTGCTTAAAATAATGTGTGGTAACGTCTCAGCATCTGATGGTGTTGTAAAAATTTTCGGACAAGATATTACCAATCCGATGAAGTATAAATTCATAAGACGCAGAATCGGATATGTGCCTCAGGAAAATATAGTACACGAGTACCTTACTGTAATAGAAGAATTGCAGTATGCAGCCCGGCTACGGATGGGAAAAAATAAGGATGTCCGCCAAAGAGAAAATAAAATAGAAGAGGTACTGAAATCATTAAAAATAGATGACGAGGAGATAAAAAACCGCAAAATAAAAGACCTTTCAGGAGGTCAGAAAAAAAGAGTCTGCATTGCTATAGAGCTGCTGATTGAACCGGATGTTTTATTTCTTGATGAACCCACCTCTCCTCTTGACCCCGAAACAATTGATGATTTTTTAAACTGCATCAGCGCCCTGAAAAGAACCGGTACCACTATAGTAATGGTTACCCATAAACCAGATGATATGCAGTATGCCGATAAAATAATTTTCATAGGCAAAGAGGGGTATACGGCATATTATGGCGACCGTGCAAATCTGATTCGGTATTTTAAAGAAGGGGCGACCATAAACAGCATTAGTGATATTTATGTCACAGTAAACCAGAAACCCGCCTTTTGGTATAAGAGATTCTGCGCATCCGTTATTCCGCCTGTTTCACGTCCGAAACCTGCTTATAAATCAATTGATAGGAAAAGGTCAAAGAATGAATCTGCACTGAACCAGTTTTACTGGCTGACAAGACGCTGCTTTACCGAAAAATTAAAAGATTCTGTCTTTATCATTCTTATGCTTTTTTATCCGGTTGTTATCCCGTTGGTTGTGTTTATCACCAACGAGTATCTGTACATTACTGTTTTATTCTGGTTTGCCATTGCAGCCATATATATGGGTATTTCCAGCTCGGGCGAAGAAATTCTTTCAGAAATAAATGTGTATAAAAGGGAACGGATGTTCAACCTGGGAATATTCACCTACCTGTTTTCAAAAATCACTGTATTTGGAACTTTCTGTTTAATACAGTCTATGATTTTCACATTAGTGATGGCATGGAATTATACTCAATCAGGCACTGCTAAACCAGAGGATATTTCGCTGGTGAACTTCTGGCAATATTTCGGATATATGTCGCTGATAGCGGTATCTGCTTCACTGTTTGGCCTTTTGATTTCAGCATGGTCATCCTCTGTAAAAGTAGTAATGTATTCGATTTCAATTATCCTGATCATTCAGATCGTATTTTCGGGTGTGATTGCACCTATTCACAACAAAGGCATTGAAGTGATCAGTTATCTTACACTAAGCCGATGGGGAACTGAAGGGTTTGCAAATATACAAAGCGATGATGAATCGTTTAAGGAAGTAAACACATACCTTACCCTGAACAAATGGGATACAATTTGCAAGGAAGTACATTTAAAGGTTAAGATTAAAGGACTTAATCAAGTAAAAGAAATAAATGATACTTTATGCGATTCTATAAAAGTTCTCGGTGAAGATACCGGTATTGCTCCTAAGAACACAACAAAAAGCGTAGTCAGTGCTTACCATGAACCCCAAAAAAATACTGCAATCAAATGTGGTGATGATACCATTCCCTGCGTGTCTGATGTCCGTTCTTATAAGCGGATAGATCCGATGCAGAGTCTCAATTATAAGGGAGAAAACGGAAAACTTTATTACCTGTTTAGCTCTTTGCGTGAAAATATCCTGGTTGTATTAATACTGGATTTGCTGGTTTTTCTGGGACTCTATTATGTGATGAAAAGGAAGGACCCGATATAAAAACTGGTTTTTTGGAATTTCCATCACAACTTTTAACAGAGACGAGTTCAAACGTGGGCATGAAATAATATCTGGCATAATAAAAACTGAAGTAACAAAAATTGGAAAATTATTTTAATCTACTCTAATATATACTCGGAGGACAATGTAATATATTCAGGATACATATAATTGGCATTCCCAATGTTAATGCTTGGCTTGACCTGAACAGCAAACAAACTTCCAGTGCTTTCGACTGAAGGGAACAACATATCGAGCAGGTCATTTTTATTAACTGTTTTAATAATATTAGAAACATTGGTAGTTAACAGTAAAGGAATATCCTTTTCTTCGCCTGCGGGTATTTCAACTGTATTCGGGATTCCTCCCGAAGCAATAATTTCGTCTCTGAATAAAATAAGGACTTCCATTTTATTAAGACCTGCAGGATCCGAACTGGGATTTTTTGCCCGTACGGTTACTTTATATTTTATTTCGGTATTTTCATCCAGCAAAGCAAGGGTTAAGTTTCCTGCAGTAAACATGTCAATATCCTTAACTGATTTATATTGCGAAACATCTATATCGCCGGCCTGGAGAACCTGAAAGTTTTCCAGTTTAAATTCACAGTTGCTAAGGTTTTCCATTCTCTGCACCTGCCCGCAGGAAGTGAGAATCATCAGAATTGTTGCCAGAATATGATTTTTTTTCATTTTGAATATTTTTAGTTGATTATTATGATCGAATAAAAAACATCTGTTTTATTTAAGGCACATCTTTTATGCAACGAACTGAACGGCCTTTGTAATAATCCCATCCCGAACGTCCCCCACCAATAAAACCGCACTGTATATCGATGCTCCAATGGCTAAATAACCAAAAAGAACATACTTCTCCGATTCCAGAGAATTCTTCACGACGAAGTCCGCCAGGCAGAGCAGTGAGGCCGCTGCTATTTGATGCACCAATTTCATAGCATTTCCAATGATTAGTTCCAATTTCTTTATATTTCCCACCTATATAAGTTTCTATTCCAAATAAATCTATCAATATATTTTTAAATTCTTCTTCAGAAGTGGGTTCATGATTAAGATAATCTTCTAATATTTCGAATTCATCATACGTTGGCACATGCCAACCTTCGGGAGCTATGTTGTTACTGTCAGTTACTGCATAATGATTATACAAACGACCATACTCTTTTACAATTTCAGGATTGTTATCATAGTTGCAATAAGCTCCCGTAGTAAGATCACACCATTCATTGTTGTTTTTAATATTGGGGATAGGCACTCCATTTCGATAATGTGTAACCTTCAGATTTTCGAAATGGAGTGCCTATCCCCAATATTAAAAACAACAACAAAACCAAACACACCCAACACA
>CAZEWB010000591.1:0-3195 GCA_964515655.1 uncultured Bacteroidales bacterium | reverse complement strand
TCACATCCGATTGCTTCGGGTTCTCTTACGGCAATTTATTTGTAATGAACCCTCGCAATGACGCGCCTTTCTTATTTGTTATTGTTTTTTTGAAAAACGTCATTCCTATTTTTTTCATTGTTCCAATGATGTTTACTCAACATGAACCCTACGCTTTAATATACATCTGATTATTTTATCCAGTAATAATCTCTCAGTTTTCCCAATTGAATATCCATTCCGAAGCCGATCAAAGAGTGTTTTGAATTTATATTTGCAAAGAACTTCATATTAAGACCCAAAAACGGGAACAGGTTTACGCTTGCTGCTGCTTCAACAGGCCAGCCTATGGTTACAAATTCCTCTGCAGGATAGTCATCAAACTCGCCCCAGAATAATCCTAAACCCGATGAGACTGAAACATGACCAAATCTGCACCTTTTGTTCGTAATGCCCAGCATCAGATTTCCGGCATGGTAGTTATTACTGCTTGTAAATAATCCAAGACCTCCGTGCGCCAATTCCCTGTCAACATAATCATGATATTGAATATTAGTCAATAGTCTGTTCCTTTGAAATTTCAGGACTACGTCAACACCGGCGCTTGCTTCATATCTAGTCGGGGTGAATTTAAGAGATCCTAATTCCACCCATGCGTTGATCATTGTATCTTCCTGAGCCTGGCCCATAGCGCCATTGACCAGAAATAATGATATACAGATGAAGGATATTAAACTGACCTGTCTTTTCATTCAATAAAAAATACAGTAATTGACATTACTTTACAGTTGCCATTTCGTTCTGCAGTTGCAGAATGAAAGAGGAAGAACTGGAAACACACTGCTCCTTCATGTATTTCCATACATTCAAGCACCAGTCGGAATCGTAGTCCATCATCAGATAATCCGGAGGATTCTGGGCATTGGTTATTTTGCCGAAAATTATCACATCGGATTGCCCGGATGGCTTATGTTCAAAATCATAAAACCTTATTATGTACTGGTCTTCCCTGCAGATAAAGGCAACTTTATAAATGACCGAACCGTTGGTCTGACCCATGTACGTCCTGCTGATCGTTGCAGAACCGGGATATACAACAGTGTTTTCGAAAGCGAATTTCCCTTTTGCTACAATGCTGTCCTCTTTATTATTTGAAACTATCTCAACGGCAGTCTGTTTTTCTATCCATAGCAAAAACTCCTTCGAGAACTTATTACCTTTATTAGGTCCAGTAAGGATTGATTTTTCGTATACAAATCCATTCTGCGAATGAGCTGAAAAAGAAAAGGTAATTATAAGTATTGATAATATGGCAATTGCCCGGATCATCACAGATTCATTATTTTTGCCGAATTTACTATAGTATACGTAAACAAACTATTGTAGTTCTGATTTCTAAAAAATGTTTTCAACAATTAGAAATGCATCGAACTATATTACAAATAAATACAAATAATATTCTGTTGATAATTTCAGGAGATCAGCGCCCCTGTTAGTTTTGAGGCACTTTCAAATCCGTTTTCTTTGCAATAATCTTTTATCTCTTCAATTATACTGACCGTAACGGAAGGATCGATAAAGTTTGCTGTTCCGACCTGGACCGCTGTTGCACCGGCAAGCATGAATTCAACTGCATCTTTTCCATTCATAATGCCTCCCAAACCTATTACAGGTATCTTCACTGCCCTGCTCACCTGCCAGACCATTCTTAATGCAACCGGTTTAACAGCCGGACCGGACAAACCACCAGTGATCGTTGATAAACAAGGTTTGCGTGTGTTAACATCAATGGCCATGCCCAAAAGGGTATTTATAACTGATATCGCGTCGGCGCCTGCTTTTTCGGCTACAACGGCAATAGATGCAATGTCTGTTACATTCGGTGAAAGTTTTACAATAAGAGTTTTGGGATACGCTTTTCTTACAGCCTCAACAACTTTTGCAGCAGACTCACATGATGTCCCGAAAGCCATCCCGCCTTCCTTAACATTCGGGCAACTTATGTTCAGTTCAATAGCAGGGATCTTTTCAAGCGCAGCTATTTTTTCCGCTACTGCCACATATTCCTCGATCGTGCTGCCTGAGACATTTACTATGATGTTTGTTTTATAGTGTTTTATTTTGGGATATATCTCGTTTACGAAAACATCAACGCCTTTATTCTGTAGTCCCACTGCATTGAGCATTCCAGAAGGAGTTTCGGCCATTCGCGGATAAGGGTTGCCTTCACGGGGTTTAAGTGTCGTTCCTTTTACGATGATACCGCCCAGTTCATTTATATCCACAAAATCTTCGAACTCTATCCCGTATCCGAATGTGCCGGATGCAGTGAGAACAGGGTTTTTGCAAACCATCTGTCCGATTTTAACTGACATGTTTACCATAACAAATCCTTTGAATTAAATACCGGTCCTTCTGTACAGACACATTTTCGCCCGTTTGTAGTATCGGTGACACAGCACAGACATGCGCCGATACCGCATGCCATAAGGTTTTCGAGACTCACTTCACATTCAACTTCTGCGATCTTTGCTTGTTTAGCTACCGCTTTCATCATCACTTCAGGGCCGCAGGTATATATTCTTTTAAATTCAGTCAGACTTGAAAAAACCGAATGCTGAGTAATAAGACCTTCTTCACCGATGCTGCCGTCTTCGGTAGTAATATGTACCGTAGCGTAATCTTCGTACTCATGATGAAGCATAAGGTATTCGCTACTCCTGACACCGATGAGCACGTGCACTTCATAGCCATTTGTATTTAAGATACGTGCAAGATAAAGTAAAGGAGCAACACCACAACCTCCACCAACAAGAAGGACTTTCCCGGGGTCATCAGTAGAATACCCTTTACCGAGAGGATAGATGAGATTCATATAGTCGCCTTCTTCAAGAGAGGCCAGTTGCGCTGTCCCCTCGCCTTTTATCTGTATCAGCAACGATAAAATATTCTTTTCGTAATCAACGTCATGAACAGAAATGGGACGACGCAAAAATGTGCTTTGAGTGTTTTCCACAAGAACTTCAACAAACTGGCCGGGTTGTATTTCAGGTAGTTTTTCAGAAGAAGTCAGTTCAATAACGTGAAAATCAGCGATCAGTTCTTTGTTTCTTATGATCTTCAGGTCTTCAATTCTTTTTCGGGACATAGATGATTTATTACTCATGTTACGTAAATAAATTCTTGTGTGAAAAAAGTTCCAAGCCCCAAATCAAT
>CAZEWB010000590.1:0-3202 GCA_964515655.1 uncultured Bacteroidales bacterium | reverse complement strand
GAAATTTCTTCTCAATCAGGTCCAGAAATTTTTCTGCCTTTTGCTTTTTAAACTCTATATAATCGCTGCCCCTGTTTTCAACAGATGTATTCTCCCATTTCTTAACTTCTTCGTACTTCATATATGTCATTGCTATTATGCAGTCGGCATATTCCTCTGACTTTGACGATGCGGGTGTATATAGCAGATAACTTTCGGGCCATGTTTTTTCATTATAAGTTGACGCAGTCCAAACTGTATCATTTTCGAAATAGTAGTGATTAAAATTCTGATAAGGGAACTCATTCTCCTTAAGTACAATGTATAGCGAAAAAACAGGCATAGTATTTTCAAGACTATTGATCCTGTCCCTGTATGCCTTACTGAAGCATTTATCATCTATCATTTTAAGGGTGTTAACCGGGTGGATGTTTGATATATATGTATCTGCTTCAATAATACGGGAATTTCCTAACTCGGCGTATTTAATTCTGTTATCTTCAGTTACAAGTCGTTTCACTTCGCTGTTTCTCAGAATTTCACCATTGTTTTTTATGATTGTATCAGCTATAACTGTTGCCAGTTGCTGGCTTCCGTCAATCAATCGCCACGAACTGCTAATAAAGGAATAGGTAATAAGGGCGTGTAAATACAAAGGCGTTTTATCGGATACTCCGGAGTATAGAAGATTATTTCCTGCCAGAACATTTTGCAGGATCTCGTTTTTAGTAACAGACCTGATAAAGTCGAATGCGCTCTGACTGAACAATTCTTCGTAATTTATTCCTTTGTTGTCTTCAATGTCAAGATTATATAATGGGAACTGAAGGCACAATTCACGCAGTTTGGTTATATATTTTGTAATAGATTCTCTTTCGTCAGGAAATTCTTTTACAAGTGTCCCGATAAAATTTTCGTCTCCCTGAGCATGACGATATTCTTTACCTTTGAAAGTAATTACTTCAAATCCGTCAGGGTCCATTTGTTTTAGTTTCAGTTTATCAATTATTCCAAAATATTTGAAATACTTGTACAATATCTGCCCTTCGGCAAGACCTTCGGTATAATTTAAACCGGTACTGAATATGCACTTTTCTTTAGCAAAAGATTGAAGGCAGCCACCAATTTTTTTATTTTTCTCAAGTATACAAACCTTATAGCCTTCGCGCGAAAGAATATTTCCACAAACTAATCCGCCCAGACCACTTCCGATAATTGCCACATCGTATTTTGTCATCCCCTTAGTCATTGTATTTGTTAAGCATTAAGCAACACATTTTCAGGCGCATTATTTTTTCTGATAAGGTATATGACATTTGATGTCAGTTTGGTATTGTCAATAATCTGCATGTTAAGATCAAATCCCGAAATTATCTTTTTTATCATTTCACTTGATGTAAAAGTCAGTTTTTCTTCGCCCATTTTATTAAAACCGGTTTTGGTTGAAAAGAATTCGGTGTAACGCGTACCAAGATGTCTTTTCTTAAGTTTTGTATCTCCGTCTCTTATTATTATTACTCCTCCGGGGTTTAACATTTCTATGCATTTCACAATTAGCATTTTCTGCTTTTCTTCGTTGAAATAATGAAGAACATCGCTCAGAATAAAAGCATCCTTAGGGCCAAAGTCGTAATCAAAAATATCTGTGTGGATAAAATTAATTTTATCTGATTTAGCAGGGCAATTTGCTGCAACATCTACTTTTCGTTCATCGTAATCAATGCCGGTTATAATTCTTTTGTCCGACAGGAAATGCAGCATATATGTCATAAACCCATATCCACAGCCAATATCCAGTATGTTGCCGGATTTTGGAAGAAGTTTATGAAAATCAGAATAATAGTTTTCTAATTTGAGTTTAATTCTCATGTACCATTCCAGAACAGGCCCCTTATATATATACTGTGAAATCAGAATACTTTTATAAAAAAGTGGCGTTTCCAGCGCCGGGCGCAGTTTTTCGAACTCGGTTCGGTAAAACAAGGTCATTTCCTTTGCCTGATCTTTATATGTTTTTCCGGTTTCTATGCTGGCCGGTTTAACCTTAATCCTGTCAAAAAAAGTAAGAGTAATAACGGATGATTTTAAAAAGAATTCATCTTTTGCCAGCGACTGCATGGCCCCGTGTATTATAACAGGTTGAATGTCGAGATTAAGTTTATCGGCCAGATAAAAAGCTCCCTGGTGAAATCTGCCTATACGCCCATCGGCGCTTCTTGTTCCTTCGGGAAACACAAGAACGGAATACCCCTCTTTTACTTTCTTTTCAATTTTGTCTATTCCGTAATCCAGACCTTTATAAGCAGGATAAAAGCCGACATAGCGGACCAAAAACCCAAAATAGGGGGAATTCCATACCCATTTGTTGGTGAGGATAATTATCCTGGGGTTTAAAAGTAAAAGTAAAACCAAATCGAGATGCGACTGATGATTGGAAATAAAAACCACAGGTTTGCTGAAATCCAATTTATCTTTGTTTACATAACTCTTTCTTGTTGTTATATTTATATAAACAATAAACCGGGACGATATACATATAATATAATGTACAATGCGTTTTTTAAATAATTTGTTTGCCGGGAAAATTATAATTATGGGCAGAAAGATTGTTGCAAGTATGGTCCCGATAACGAACAAAAGCAAGGAGAAAATGGAAAATGTAAAATTAAGCATCGTCACCGGTACTATTCTCTGCTTGCCTTTGTTATTCACTATAAATGAAAAGAGTAATGGCAGTACAGTATATGAAATTAACAGCACTGATAGAAGGCCGATAACAGAGACCAGTCCTATCGATTGCAGTGCAGGATGGCTGGCAAATATCATAACTCCCATACATAATATCGTAGTGAGCGCTGATAATAGTACTGAAAGTTTATAAGGTGTCAGGTCCTTTTCATTAGTCTTATAGTTGTTAGCCAATCCACTCATTATAAATATACTATAATCAACACCCAGACCCAATATAAAAGTTGATATTATAATATTGAACACTGTAAACTCAATGCCAAAAAGGCCCATTATACCGGTGGTCCATATCATGCTGAGCATTATCGGAAAGAAGGTGATTATTGCATTTTCGATCCGGCCAAAAAACAATAACAAGATTACAAATGCAAGAATTGTTGAAAAGATGATAATTAAATTGAAATCGTCTTTTAAAACAAACAAAAACTGATCAGTATAATACTGATCACAACCAAACCCAAACACACCCAACACA
>CAZEWB010000589.1:0-3203 GCA_964515655.1 uncultured Bacteroidales bacterium | reverse complement strand
AAAACTATAGCCCATTGACTAAACCAGTTGCTCAACCTATCAACCTATAACCTGATTAATCCAATAGATGTGTAAATTTATCCCGTTTGCAGTATATTACTCCACTCGTCCAAACAAAGTGCAGGAAGAATCAGTGTAACAGTTATATATGAAATATAAATGCCACAATGGCGCGATAAGATATCTAAGAGTGCCATAATGGCCGACTATTGGGACTGGTATCTTTTTTGAAAAATCATAAATGAATTTTTTAAAAAGTCAAACTAAATAATAGGAGAACCAAACTATGTTACCAACATTAAGAAACAATTTTCCGGCTTTTGTAGGCCACATTTTCGATGACGATTTCATGAACGGTGTGTTCAGTGATTCGTTCCGCAAACAATCAATACCTGCTGTAAACATCAGCGAGGACAAGGATGCCTTTCGTATTGATGTTGCTGCTCCCGGTCTGAAGAAAGAAGATTTTAAGATCGAATTTCACAACAACATCCTTACTATCTCTTCAGAGAGCAAAGACGAAAAAGAAGAAAAGGACGAAAAGGTTGTACGCCATGAGTTCAGTTACAGTTGCTTCCGCCGTTCATTCTCAATCCCTCAGAACATAGATGCTGATAAGATTTCGGCTTCGCATAAAGATGGTGTACTCTCGGTCTCTGTCCCCAAAAAGGAAGAAGCCAAGGAAAAGGGACCGAAGATGATCTCGGTGAACTGATTCCTTACAACTCTTTCCCCGGTCTTTCCCCCGACAGACCGGGGATGGGTTTGGAGAAAAAAAAGGGTTCTTTGTCAGAATGAATGTGTAATAAAATTGTATCTGATATGTTTATTACATAAATAAAATTGTAATCGTTTAATGAACAATGCCATACCGATAGCTATCGTTAGCTCAATTTTCAATGAACAATAACAACAAAAAACTCGAACTGTAATGATACTTGTACATTGTTAGTTGTTTGTTTGACATTGAACATTTTTTTTAAATTTACCCACACAATTTATAAAGAAACAAAAAAAGGCAGATGGGGGATCTGCCTTTTTTGTTGAAACCATAACCTTATCTGAATAACTGAACGAATCCTTTTTTAGTGATCTGGTGGCCATCGGAACCGGTGCCTTCTATTATATAATAGTATACTCCGGTTGCAGCATCATCGTTACTGTTTCTTATTTTTCCGTCCCATTGTCCGTCCATTCCCTGCCATTCATAAACTTCTAGGCCGGAGCGGCTGAAGATAGTACATTTATACTGAACAACTCCTGTGATCTCAGGTTTGAAAAAGTCGTTAATGCCGTCATTGTTAGGAGTGATCACATTAGGCAGATCCATTTCGGAACCTGAAATATTAAGGTAGATCAGGGGCACGCTGTCCTTGCAACCCATAAAGCTTGTTGTGACAAGTGAAACAATGTAACTTCCGGCTTTCTCATAAATATGTTCCGGTTCAGAAATAATACTATTGCTTCCGTCGCCGAAATACCAGGTGAACGAAACAGAGCCGGCGCTTTCCCAGGGCTGATTACAGTACTTCGATTTGTTCTCGAAATATACAGGAATACCTGCAGTGGGAGAAATTTCATAATGACTGAACTGCGATATCACAGATCCGGTGTCGGTTACCATTATTTCGTAATTCTTTACATTTCCATCTTCGCTTTCAACACGAACCGAATATGTGTTTGCACCAAGATTGGTTCTGTTTGCCAGTGAAGTATGACCGGAGATATCCGACCAGTAATAAAAATAACGGTCTCCGGCGTTAACTGCAGAAAGAACAACTGAGCCGTTGGCCTTACGGCAGGTCGAAGGAGATACTTGTATGTTTATGGAAATATCCTGCGGTTTACGGTTTGGCTGGGGTGTTACGGCAGATTTTTCGTTGTTCAGCGGATCGATGACATTGCCAAGGTCTGCAACGCTGCGATTTTCCGGAGCAGGGTCGCTGTATGTCTCAACATAAGACTTTTCCTGCAGAGGCATTTCCGATGTGCCTTTGATCTCAGCGATCTGGTGTATCGGTTCGGTTGTAACTATGTTTTTCGCAATTACATTCTCGGTTTTCATGCCGGGGTCATTAGTCGCTTTCGAAACCTTGTCTTCGGCGCTTATAAATGATAGGCTGACCACTACGAGCCCTGTAATACCGACAACTGCAAAAAACATCCAGTATTTTGCAAACCAGGAAGTTCCCGGAACGGGACCCTGCGACATAGTTTGCTTTATTTTACCGAGCACCTGTTCGGGAGGTGTTACGGAATAATTCCCCAGTTTACTGCGGAATACTTCGTCAAAGCGGTTTTCATCAAATGGTTTCATAAACCTTGTTTTTAATTCTTGTCATTAACATCCTTCTGGCCTTCATGAGCTGTGTCTTGGAAGTACTTTCACTGATACCGAGGATCTGTGCGATCTCATCGTGCTGATACCCTTCGATTGCGTAAAGGTTAAAGACAACCCTGTAACCGTCGGGCAGAGCCTGAATGTGATCGAGGAGCTCGGTGGCAGACATTTCGGAAATTGCATCGGGTTCATCATTGCTTAAACTTTCTGATGCGGAATCGAAATTGTTATCTCTCCTTACCATCTGCCTGTTGTAAAAGTTAATGGCTGTGTGCACCATTATCCTCCTTATCCAGCCTTCTAAAGAACCTGTGAAACGAAACCCCTCAATACCCGAAAAAACCTTGATAAAACCGTCGTGCAGCAGATCCATCGCATCGTCCCTGTTCCTCACGTACCGCAGACAGACCCCGTACATCAGCGGGCTGTACCTTTTGTACAGTTCCTCCAGCGCGCTGTTTTTGCGATCAATACACTGTTTTACAAGTTCTTGTTCTGAAAGCATTTCGTTTCTTTCTATATGTCAGACAAACAACTACCGCTTTTCGTTGCCTGAGTCATGTAAAATTTATTACGGAATAATTGCTTATTTATTACAAAGATACGTTTTTTTTGATGAAAAGGGAGAAAAATTTATGTTAAATAATGTCGCAGGTCTGAAAGTCAAAGGTCAAAAGTTAGACTTTCGACATTCAGACCTGCGACTTTCGACATTCCCCTTTTTACTTATCTTTGCAGAAAAAAACAATGCAACAGATCATAGAACAGGCATGGAATGACCGCAAACGGCTTGCTGATGCCGAAAAGGCGATCCGTGATGTAATCGAACAACTCCACAAACAAACCAAACACACCCAACACA
>CAZEWB010000588.1:0-3210 GCA_964515655.1 uncultured Bacteroidales bacterium | reverse complement strand
TGTGTTGGGTGTGTTTGGTGGTGTGGTGGCAAATCAGACATTTTATTTATCCCATCCGGGAAAAGAACTTCAGGAGTTCGTTGGTGGCATTATTTCTGTCGGTAGTTTTAAATCAGACAGTACAAATGAGATTCTGACCGAGCAAATAATTCCATATGAACCCGGTTCGGTCGTGTACCTGCTCACCGATGGTTATGCTGACCAGTTCGGTGGAGAAGAGAATAAAAAATATACGAATAAAGAGATCTCAATTATGATCGGCCAGATCCGCTACAAGCCCTTTACTGTTCAGGTGGATGCGATCCGGGATGAACATATTAGCTGGAAGGGAAAGCAAAAGCAAACGGATGATATTGCGATTCTGGCGATAAAGCTTTAATACCGGTTCGAAAATGTATCGGTATAAATTTATTATTAATAATGTAATTTCGCCGTATTTTCTCTATATCTTTTGATTATTGAAAATTTTATTACATTTGCAGGCATAAAAGGTTCTTTCAGATAAAAAATCATGGGGACAATTGATGAATAACCTTGCCCCACTCAGTAAAAAATAACTAACTCTAAAAACCCAATAAGATGTTTGATTTCGAAAAACTGGATGTTTATCAGGTTGTAAAAGAACAAAACAACAAGGTTCTTACTTTTATTAACGAAAGCCAGGGCATTGATGATCTTCTTGTAAAGAACTGGAAAGAAGCAAGTCTTAATGTTGTACTGAATCTTGCCCAGGGCACCGGACGCAAAAACCCCAACGAAAAGAAACAGTTTCTTACTCTTGCCCGTGGCTTTGTTTTTGAATGTGCCGCAATCCTGCAGATAGTTAAGGACTTCAATCAGGTCGAAGAAAGCAAGTATACTGAATTATACGATGGGTACGAAAAGGCATCAAAAATGCTGTTAGGTATGTTCCGCAGTTATAACCGCCGCGATGGCGACCGTGATTATAACCGAGATACGACCGAAAAGGAATATACCGAAACAGAACCCGAATTCGGGTTATAGAATAAAGAAAACACATTTATTCGGGGTGTAGCGCAGCCCGGTTAGCGCATCTGGTTTGGGACCAGAGGGTCGTGTGTTCGAATCACACCACCCCGACATCAACCCGCAAAAACCCTGACGAGAGTCAGGGTTTTTTATTTTGTGGGGTGCGTCGAAAATTTATTTTCGTAAGCAAACCCACAAAATAAAAATTGCATGCGAAGCATGCTTTTTTGCGGGAAGATGTGCGGTTCCCCCCAACGTGATCATCGAGCCGCAGGCGAGATAATCCACGTAAAACAATTTTGGAAAATCGCAATAACCTGTAGGGGTTGAAAATTTTCAACCCCTACAAGGTAAATGTCCCAAAATTGTTTTCAATAAGGTTTAACAGGCCTTTTCGTTTTAATAATAATGTATTATTGTTGTATAAAATGATAATGTTATATTTGCAGAAACAATGTTATGATAGTTATAACCGGAGCAGCGGGCTTTATCGGGAGCTATTTTGCGGGGTTTCTGCTGCGTGAAGGATTTAATGACATTGTCTTAGTTGACGACTTCAGTAAACAGCAAAAAATACCAAACCATAAAGAGAAAAAGGTAACGGCAAAAGTTGACCGTAAAGATCTCTTTAAATGGCTCGACGATAATCAGCGTTTTGTTCAGTTTGTAGTCCACCTGGGTGCGCGTACCGATACGACTGAATTCAACAAAGCCATATTCGATGAGTTGAACTTCGGTTATTCCTGCAAAGTGTGGGAAAAGTGCATGCTGTACAGCATCCCGTTGATCTATGCATCTTCTGCAGCAACATACGGGGCGGGAGAGTCGGGCTATAGTGATGACGAAAGTAAAATCCCGTCATTAAAACCATTGAACCCATATGGCGAATCGAAAAACCGCTTTGATATCTGGGCTTTGAAACAGGAGTCAAAACCATTTTTCTGGGCCGGGTTTAAGTTTTTCAACGTTTATGGTCCAAACGAATACCATAAAGGCCGTATGGCTTCGGTGATCTTTCATTCATCAAACCAGATAAACGAAACTGGTAAAGTAAAACTATTCCGTTCGCATCGGCCTGATTTCGGGGATGGAGAACAGAAAAGGGACTTCATTTATGTAGCCGATGTGGCAAAAGTGCTGCTTTATTTTATGCAGACCCGGAAGAAATCCGGAATATATAATCTCGGCACCGGTAAGGCACGCACATTTAACAGTCTTGTTCAATCGGTTTTTTCGTCAATGGGCAGGAATAATGTTACAGAATTTATCGACATTCCTGATGATATCCGCGACAAATATCAGTATTTCACCGAAGCAGACATGCGGAAACTGAGGCTTGCCGGGTACAAGGACGAATTTTATACTCTCGAAGAGGGGATACATGATTATGTTGCAAATTATCTTTTAACCCGAAAAATATTCTGAAAATGTTGGTAATTGGCATAGCCGGCGGTACAGGAAGCGGAAAGACGACCGTAGTAAAAAAGATAAGGGAGAGGTGTCCTGTTCCTGAAGTAGTTGTTATTCCCCAGGATAATTATTACTGCGACAACAGCCATATCCCTTTCGAGGTCCGCAAAGAAATGAATTTCGACCATCCCTCTTCTGTTGAGTGGCCGTTGCTGATAGAGCATATCGGGATACTGAGACAGGGAAAGAATATCAACATGCCCACGTACTCGTATCATACATGCGAGCGTCAGAAGGAAACCATTCCTGTTCATCCTGCACCGATAATTATTATTGAAGGCATACTGATCTTTTCGATGCCGGAAGTGCGCAATATTTTCGATATTAAAGTCTTTGTTGATGCCGATGCCGACGACCGCCTGATAAGGGTTATTGAAAGAGATATAAAGGAACGTGGCCGCAATGTGGATCAGGTCATTGAAAGATATAACAAGACCGTAAAGCCTTCGCATATCCAGTTTATTGAGCCGACAAAATCCTTTGCGGATATTATTGTTCCGCAGGGGGGCAACAATAGTGTTGCAATTGACATTCTTTCGAGATTTATAAAACAAAAAATCAGCTGATATGTTAAACGAAATCAAAACCGAATACATTCTGTTTCTGGATATTGAAACCGTTCCCCAATCTCCTGTTTATAATGAAATGCCGGAGGTATTAAGACTTTTATGGGACGAGAAATCATCACACTTTAAGGCTGAGGACAAGACCCCTGAGCAGTTATATGAACGTGCGGGTATATATGCTGAG
>CAZEWB010000587.1:0-3215 GCA_964515655.1 uncultured Bacteroidales bacterium | reverse complement strand
GTTCCTGAGGCCACTATTGTGATGTTTTCATCTGTTTTTCTCAGTTCAGGAAATAGTACAAGTTCGCCTATCTTCATCGACAGGTCATAATGCTCTTTTTCGTAACCGAAAGATAATGCCATACCACAGCTGACTGTGAAATCGTAAATAAAAAAGTGCATGAGAACGGGGAAATTAAATATCCGTAATTTGTTAGAATTCTATCTTCTATCTCTTTGATATTAAAAAACTGATGTTCTTCAGACATCATTCCCTTTTTTCGTTAAATATATTTTGTTAGTGTTTTGTCGTGTGAATATTTATTGTATTTTTGTTTAGTGTTTATTTCTCGAATTATTGGGGTAATAGTCGAAGTCTTTTTTGCAAACAATTAAATTTTACTGATATGAAACAAAAATGCGTCAGAATTCTTAGAGTGAAGAATTACTTTCAAACTGTAAAGAAAATATCAGTTGTGCTGTTTTTCTTTATTTTAATAAATTTTATACCAGGAGTAACAAATGCACAAGTATGCAGCGACAACACCTATAATCCTATAGATATTGGCTTTGACAATGGAGTTGGAGCAGATAATATGATTGTACCTGTTGCCGTCCAAAGTGATGGGAAAATTCTGGTTGGGGGTTATTTTACTACTTATAATAGTGTTGACAGAAATCATATTGTCAGACTTAATTCCGACGGCTCTCTCGACAGGGACTTTGATATTGGAACAGGGGCAAGCAGTAATGTGCTTTCAATTACCGTTCAAAGTGACGGAAAAATTCTTATCGGAGGTGAATTTACTTCATACAATGGAGTGGCAAGAAATAGAATTGCAAGATTAAATCCCGATGGCTCGCTGGATACAGATTTTAACCCCGGTTCCGGTTCAAGTAGTACTGTTAATTCTGTTATGGTACAAAGTGATGGAAAAATTCTTATCGGGGGCGCTTTTACTTCTTACAATGGCACGGCAATCAACATGATTGCCAGATTAAATTCTGACGGTACGATTGATTCTGGTTTTAATCCCGGAACAGGTGCGAATAATGTAATTCGTTCTCTTGCTCTTCAAAATGATGGCAAGATTCTGGCAGGCGGCAATTTTACAACTTATAATGGAGTTTCCAGGGTACGTATAGTTCGTATTTATCCTGACGGTTCATTAGATACGGGCTTTGATCCCGGAACAGGAGCCGGTAGTACGATTCTTGCCATCAGCCTGCAAAACGATGAAAAAATTGTTATTTCCGGGCTTTTTACTACATACAACGGCACAAGTATAAATATGATTGCCCGGTTGAACACAAACGGCTCTTTAGATGCAGGGTTCAATCCCGGAACAGGAGCAAACAATAGTGTTTCTTCTGTTTTTGTTCAGAGTGATGGAAAACTTATGATTGGGGGCAGTTTCACAACATTTAACGGCACTTCAATAAACCGCATAGCACGATTACTGACTGATGGCTCACTGGATGTGGGATTTAATCCTGGAACCGGCGCAAATAATAGCATATATATTCTTAAACCTCAAACAGATGACAAAATCCTGATAGGAGGAAACTTAAGCTCCTACAATGGAAAGACCAGAAAATATATTGTACGTATTAATCCCGATGGCTCCATTGATGAAGAATTTGGAATTAGCACAGGTGCAAACTCAGTTATTAATTCAATAGCTGTTCAAAATGATGGAAAAATAATTATTGGGGGAAGCTTCTCGACATACAACGATACACTAAAAAATTATATTACACGACTAAATCCTAATGGCTTTATTGATGAGAGTTTTAACACAGGAACAGGTGCAAACAATGTTATACAATCAATATGTATCCAAAGCGATGGAAAAGTTCTGATTGCCGGTTATTTTACATCCTTCAATGGCACAGCCATAAACCGTATTGCACGATTAAATGCAGATGGTTCGCTGGATGCCGGATTTATTGTAGGTACCGGGGCAAACAATGCAATTTATTCCGTTGTAATTCAAAGCGATGGAAAAATTCTGATAGGAGGCAATTTTACTACATACAATGGTATTGCCAGAAACCGAATTGCAAGAATAAATTCCGATGGTTCTATTGATGCAGGCTATACACCAGGAACAGGAGCTAACAGTATCGTTCAGTCTATTTCTGTTCAAAGCGACGGAAAAATTTTGATAGGAGGAGACTTTACTACATATAACGGGACAGCCAGAAATCGAATAGCACGAATCAACAGTACAGGAACATTAGATGTCGGCTTTACTCCGGGAACCGGCGCCAACTCTACAGTTTACTCAATATCTGTACAAAGCGACGGGAAAATTCTAATCGGAGGTGACTTTTCAACATATAATGGAACGTCAATAAACCGAATTGCCCGGTTAAATTCTAACGGTTCTATTGACGGGACATTTTCCCCCGGAACAAGTGCTAGCTCTACTATTCGCACAATGTATGTACAAAGTGATAATAAAATTTTAATCGGCGGCAGTTTTACTACTTTCAATGGCATTCAAAGAAATTGCTTCGCCCGGATAAATTCTGACGGTACTTTAGATACAGGATTTGACACGGGTACGGGTTTTACATACCCATGTTCCATCTTCTTTTTCTATATCCCTACTGTTTATTCAATAGCTGTTCAGACTGATAATAAAATAATTATCGGTGGAAGTTATACTTCATATAATGAGACAGGTCGTAACAATATTGCACGGTTAATTCCGCCACTTAATGTCGGAACGATATCAGGGACCCCTACCGTATGCCAGAATCAGGGTGGAGTAATATACAATATTCCCTCTGTCCCGGAAGCAGTAAACTATTTTTGGGGATATAACGGAACCGGAGCATCTATTTCAGGTTCTTCCTATCAGGTAACTATTAGTTTTTCAGATCAGGCAACTTCAGGGGACCTTACAGTAACCGTAACTAACATTTGCGGAAATGCCACAATATCTGTTAATTACCCAATTGTAGTTAACCCGCTTCCTGGTGCAGCCGGAGTAATTACCGGAACACCATCAGTCTATCGAGGTCAGACCGCTGTTTTATATTCTATTGATGTCATTGCTGATGCTATTGACTACATCTGGGAATATTCTGGTACTGGTGCAACAATTTCAGGTTCAACAAACCCTGTTACTTTAGACTTTTCTGGTACAGCAACATCTGGAAATCTTACTGTGTACGGCCAAAACCCATGTGGAAACGGAACAACCCAAACCAAACACACCCAACACA
>CAZEWB010000586.1:0-3223 GCA_964515655.1 uncultured Bacteroidales bacterium | reverse complement strand
AATGAGGAATCTCATCAATAGCATTGTGGGGTAATATTCAATAGCCTCATAAAAAGAATGGTTGAAAACGATACAATCCTTATGAAATCTACAAAGCAAAGGAGCACCTAAGTGCCTATACCTATTATTTTAATCAGGATATTTCATAAATCAATACCCGAAAATTTTTTTATTATCTTTGTTTATAAAAAACTCTACTCCTATTCAAATAAATAAAATGTATGGAAACAACGGATATTACAGTTGACTATGTAGCGCCAATACCTCTTGGACACAAAGTTGAAATTATACAGTTCAAAAAGAAAAAAAAGAATATATCCGGCAATAAAGAAACAGAGAAAATCCTTATCGGGCCATATATTAAAGATTTAGATACAGGTATTGAATATGGTATGGACTTTCATTTTGAAGACAGAAGCCTGATGAATTTTAATAAAGTAACTGTCTGGCCTATTGATATCAGGAACGATCTGGAAATAGATAAAAAAATTGAGGGCAGCATTACCCGATGCCGTATCCTGACCATGCGCATAAATATGGACTGGATGATGCAGACAAGGTTGCAGATTAAACATGTATCCTGATTTGACTCAAATTTGTAACCCTGACCGGCAAAGACAATAATACTAAATCTTCTGTTTTTCACTGATTAATATTTTTAGTAATTTTGTACAAAGTAATGGTTGCCAAAAATATATTTTAATAATCTAAAAATAAACATTATGAGAAACGCACGATTAACACTAAAAAATTCCATTTGCCTGTTAATATTGATTTTTGCAATTGGATCCGGCATTAATGCCCAGGATTATGATGCAGGTTTACTGAGAGCGCTCAAAAGCAAAGATCTCAGCGACGTAAAAGATGCCCTGGATAAGGGTGCCAACCCGAACATCAGCGATGATTTTAACCAGTCGGCGTTAATGATTGCTGTCCCCACCAGTGGTCAGGCAACAGACGTTGATTATGAAATAATTAAGCTTTTGCTTGAAAAAGGAGCGGACCCTAATCTCACATCAAATCTTGGCTCAACTGCATTGTTTCCTGCATGTTATTATGGTTACAAGAATATAGTGCAGGTGCTTCTTGATCACGGTGCAGACCCTACTGTTATAACCAATATCGGAGGGGGAGTTACTGCGATTGACAAGGCAAGGGATAACGGGTTCACCGAAATCCTTGAATTACTTAATAAATACGCAGCAACAGCTGATATAATTGCCAAAATTGATGCTAACTCAAAACTTACTTATAACGTAAATGTCATGGGATCAAAATATGATTTTATTGCTGACGTAATTCAAACAGGGCCTGAAATTGTATTCGGGTGGAAAATGACTTTGGAAAACCGCACCGATAAAGAAGGGACTCTCACTATTTCGGAAGAAGCCGCACAAACAGCAACTGAAATGTACAATTATTTTGAGAACGGTGAAATAAATTTAACGGATAAAACTTCCGTATGGATGAGCAGGGCGGCATTTAGCTCATTGCGCACCGGCAATGCCACAGAATTAAATACCGGCAGCGGTGCAAAATTGTTTTACAGGAAAAAAGCAGGCGCAGACAACCAGATAAAAATTAACGGCTATGACAGACCACTTAATGTCATATATGCTGAGTCAGAAGACGGCTCGGAAAAACTCTGGATCCTCAATAACCCCAATATGCCTGTTATTCTTAAAATGGACCTTGGATGGACAATCGAAATTGTTTCCATAGAGCCTCCGGACAAGCAATGAGAAAATCATTTTTATTAATATTTATTTGTTTCATTTCACGGATCAACTCTTACTCACAGAATCCGTCGTTCATGGTGCAGCTTGGGCATAGCGCGCCGGTTTCTGCTTTGTGCATTTCGTCTGATGATAAATACCTTGCAAGCTGCTCTAAAGATGGAACAATGCGCTTATGGGATATTAAAACAGGGCGGCTTATACGCATTTACAGATGCAATTCTGAAACTTATGCGGTTGCTATATCTCCCGATAACAGGTACATTGCTTCAGGAGGAAAGGTATGGGAAATAAATTCCGATAAAGTAATTAAAGAATATCCGGAATCCGAATCGGCAGTGCTCAGCTTTATTGACAATAATACAATTGCTGTTGAGGATACAGCTTTTTCGATAAATAACAATAACGCTGTTCCCGGCAAAAAAGGATTATATTCGCCGGACACAGAATACAGGTTGTTTTTCAATGAACAAATCACTTTGGAACTTGAAAAATGTTCAGCTTCAAAAAAGCTTCTAAGTTTTGAGAATATTTTTAATTTCTCTCCATTCGCTTTTAATTCTAAAAGCAATTACCTCCTGGTTTACGACAATATGGTAAAACTTTATGATTTGTCATCTGAAAAATATATTGATTCGGCAGACATAACTCCGCTCAACAGTTTCGGAAAAGATATTTCCTGCATTGCAGTGAATTCCGATGCGTCGCAAATTGCTGTCGGCTGCGGATATGTTGATGCCTTTATCTCATCAACAAAAAGTGATACAACCATACGCCTGATAAACAGGATAAATAAAGGCGAAAGCAGGATTTTAGGGGGCCATTCTGGAAAAGTAACATGTCTTGCATTTTCGCACTCCGGGAAAATTCTTGTCAGCGGAGGATATGATAAATTAATTAAGATATGGGATGTTGCGACTGGAAAGCTTATACGCACCCTCGGAAATGTTACAATGCCTGTGCCTACAGTGAGGTTTCACCCTTCCGATTCCACTTTGATGATATCTTCCGGTGGTTCGGCAGTTGTCTGGAACATAGCACTTGCCAATGTAAAACACAAGATCGAAGGACACAAAGGCATAACAGGCGCGGCAGATTATTCTCCTGATTCAAAATTTATAGTCACTGCCGGCTTTGATAAAAGCATAAAAATATGGAATGCACAGAATTTCCAGTTCCAGAAAACGCTGAGGGGGCCTTCCAACCGCATTACCGACGTTGCTTTATCTGCTGACGGAAAAATGATGGCAACCGTAACAAGCGGCGGCGTACTTACTGACAAGATCGGCGGAGCGGGAAGCTCATTCGATAAAAAATATAACGTCAAACTCTGGGACCCTGAAACAGGCCGTTCGGTAAAAACCGTTTATGGCACTGAGAAAGTTGTTTTCAGCCCTGACGGAAAATATTTTGCAACTTCAACAGGTGGTTTAAATACGGATAACGGCAACGCTGAAGATTTTTCAGTTACTGTTTATGAAACCGAA
>CAZEWB010000585.1:0-3226 GCA_964515655.1 uncultured Bacteroidales bacterium | reverse complement strand
CAACTTTATTAATTCTGACATCAGGGTCGGCTCAGGATGACTGATTTTTTTGTGCGCGTGCGTTGGCGTCATCTGAGCCGGACGTCATGATTGCTTTTGTTTTCATTAGCTTTAATGTCCGTGTCGAAGCATGCGCGTAGGAAAGCAGAGCGAGAAAGAGAACGAGAGCGAAAAAAAATCAAATCTGAAACCCGAAAATCGAAATCCGAAAATCAAATTCCAATACTAAAGCATCAATTTCCAAACAAATCCAAAATAATAAGCACAAAATCTAAAACCCGTTTTGAATTTCAATTTTTTGAAATTTGAATTTGTTTGAGATTTGGAAATTTGGATTTGATATTTTTAAGCAAATCCGAATTAAGACAAGGTTCTTCGAATTTCGAGTTTCAGATTTTATAATTTCACCACCTTCTCCATCCTATACACCCCATTCCCTAATACTTTTACCCCATACACTCCCACAGGCAGCTGCGAAATATCCAGAATGGTTTCGGTTTCTTTGGTGGTGAGGCTGCGGATGGGTTTGCCCTGGATGTCGTAAAGCATAATAGTGTATGCTCCCGAAACTACTCCCCTTATTTTTACGTGTAATTCTGTGCTGGCCGGGTTGGGGAATATTTCAACTTTGCGTTTGTAAAAATCCTGCGAAGCAAATGTCGTAGGGCAATGCACAACATACACCTGCACCGTATCGCTTGTTAGGCGCTCCCAGGGTTCGTGCAGGGTTACAATTAAAGGTTGCCAGCCGGTATCTGTAGGGAAAACCATTATAGTTGTGTCTATCCAGAGCGGTAATATGTAAGGATAGTAAATACTATCTAATACCAGCGTACCATTTGCATACAAACTGTAAGGTGCGCTGCGGCCTTTTAAGCGTACTTCCACAAAGTTGGTGTCGTTCTGGCAAAGGGTGTCGGGGTAGTTGAGGATTTCGACAACAAGGGCGGTGTCGGAACAGCTCCAATAACCATCGCAGCCAAGAGAATCGGTTTTAATCAGATAAGAACTATTATCAATTCCCATTGAACTTACTAAGCCATATCCTAATATTGCATAGCCTGAATCTGGTATTGAAATAATTTGTGCAGGAATAAAAAATTGATTAACACTAGTATCTGCAATAAAAACTTTTCTATACCATGTAATACGTTCATAAGAATCCATTTCAAATATTTCTGCAAAACGACGGGTTATCAATGGCAATGTTTCATTAATATCACATAATCCAATATAATTATTTTTGAAATTATTAATAAAATCAACAATTTTAGAAGAACCAATCTGGCCTAATAATAACTCTTTCGTAATTTGGTAATTTGAATCCAACTTAATGAGCCATTTATTTCCGTAACTATCACCAAAGTCATATGCCCCTTTTCCACCACCCGTATAAAAACAATTATTACCAGTTTGCAAAAAAAAACTCAATGCCTGGTCAGAGCCCAATGGTCTCCCATAATGATTTTGAGATAATAACAATCCAGCATGATTTAATTCGCATAAATATCCATCGCCTCTGTAATCAAATAATATCGAATCTGGCGCAAACCCAGAAGTATATCCATAACATAAATAATTTTTGTTAGGTAATTCATATAATTGCTTACTTCCATCGTACCCACTTGTTCCAAACATATTATATGTGATTATATTTCCAGATGTATCAGTTTTAATATACAACATGTTAAGGTCTAATGGGGCAGTATAGTTTAAAGCGCTGTCTCTTTTAATTGAACCAACTAAAATGTAATTACCATCTGAATCTTCCCGAACCTGGTTTATTTCCATATAATTTGTGTCTGTAAAAAAAACTCTTGTCCATAACGAATCCCAATTCTCATTAACTTTCATCAAGCAGATTTGTGTATAATTTGAGAACTGTATGTTTTGAGCTAATATCGGTAAAAGGAAACTCCCATCGCTAACTCTGCCCACTGGGCGATTAGAAGTAAATCCTAAGAATAAGTTAAACCCCGGTCGATGAAAACTTTTTGTTCTAAGTATATTCCCAACTATATCAGTTTCATAAAATTGAATTGATAATTCATTATTAATGTAATTTAGAGAAACAATCACATAATTGGAATCGTTAAAGAATAAATTGCGAGGTGTTTCATAAGGATTATTATTAAAGTACTTATGAAAAGTAATAGTCTGCGACAAACTATTAAAGGTTATACCTATCAGCAATAGTAGCCCTATCGTAATTGGTTTCACTTTCATATATCAATTTCTTTGCTGCAATAGGTTAGCCATTAACAAACAAAGATAAAATATAATTTCCGTATTGCAAGAACTGGTATACCCTACCCAGGGCCGAAGCATTTAAATTGTTTGCAATGGCATAATAAAAGAAAACGCGTCATTGCTATAGAATGGTCTGGGTCTTATGTCTTGGCAGCGGGTCAGGTCTAAGGTCTGGGTCATGGTGGGATTGCTGACGCGTAAGGATGTAACCAGTGCGTGGCATTCTGCGAATGTGAAGCTGATACTGTTGAACTTTACCAATAACCCTGACCTACAACCAGTCCCGCCGCTAAGACCAAAGACAAAGACATTGATTTATAATAATTTGATGCGTTTACCCTGTTACCCTACCCCGTCACGGTCAGCACGATCTTTCTGCGCGAGGGACGGTTCCTGAATTCGCATAGAAATACACCCTGCCATGTTCCCAGATTAAGTTTATTATCTGAATAAGGTATGGTAAGCGAGACTCCAAGCATAGAAGATTTTATGTGTGCAGGCATGTCATCGGAGCCTTCGTCGTTGTGTCTGTATAGTGAAGCCGAGTCGGGAGCGATCTTATCCAGGTAACTGTTAAGGTCAACGGGAACATCCGGGTCGTAATTTTCGGTAATTGTAAGCGCAGCCGAAGTGTGAAGAAGGAAAATATTTACAAGGCCTTTTTCGGGCAAACCACTTAAGGAGGCGATTCCATCATTTATCAGAGAAGTGATCTGGTGCATTCCTCTTTTGAATTCGGGTAGTTGTAGTTGTTTTTGGAGAGTCATAACTTTACAAAATTAATAAAAAAAACTGTTTGCCCCTGCTATCAGTATCGTGGACTTTAATCTTAGCGAAGAAAAAATCAGCCGTCCTTCGACACGGCCTTAAACATATCAGTCAGGCGAATTCTAAGGGTGGGCCGACTCAGGATGACTGATTTTTTTGTTGTGTTTTTTATTTCAGCAATAAATCCCAGTACTCTGCAGCCCTACGT
>CAZEWB010000584.1:0-3229 GCA_964515655.1 uncultured Bacteroidales bacterium | reverse complement strand
CGGTATCGGAAGCACATGAATTTGCATCCACCACTGTTACATAATATGTACCAGGAGCAAGGTTTGATAATGTCATAGATGTGAGTGAGGAAACAATAGAGTCGCCCGTTGACCAGAGGTAAGTGAAATCAGGCAATCCGCCGGAAACGCTTACAGTTATTGATCCGGTAGTGTCTCCAAAGCAAAGAATATTTGTAATATTGGATAACTGCAGGCTTCCGGCATTCTGGTTAAGGATGATATAAGAATAGGTATAGGTACATCCGTTTCCGTCGCTGATAGTTACTGAATAAGTTCCGGCAGGAAGTCCTGTTATTACAGGTGTGGTCATAGTGTTACTCCAGTCGTAGTCATATGGCAAAGTTCCGCCTGTAACAGATAGCGCTATAGATCCGTCACTTCCGCCGCAGCTTGCCTGAGTTATACTATCAGTTACTGCAATGGCTACAGGTTGAATAACGCTTACGCTGTCAGTTATTGTACAGCCATTTGCATCTGCAACTGTAACATGATACCATGTATTAGCGCTCAGATCTGTTACCGAATCCAATACCGAAGACCCCGGATTATCCCATACATAATTATATGGCAAAGAACCACCGGTCACGTCAATATTCGCTGTACCGTCATTTCCTCCGTTACACAAAACATCAGTTGAGGTCAGAGTAGCAACCATAGAAGATGGCTGAGTAACCGAGACCGAATCAATATAAATACAACCATTGAAATCGGTAACTGTTACATGATAAAACACTCCTGAGCTAAGGCTATCAACAAATGACGAATCACTTGTTCCGGGATTATCCCACAGGTAAATGTAGGGTGGAGTTCCACCGCCGGTATTTATTGCTGCATTTCCATCATTCAACCCATTGCACGAAACATCTGTTGACGTAATAGTAGCATAGATGGAATCAGGTTCATCAATTTCAATCAGACGGGAATCTTTACATCCCCCGTCATCCTGGGCAAATACATAATAATCACCTGTAGGTAAATTTGTAAAGATGTTAGTCGGAACATAAGTATAACCGCTATCAACACTGAATTGAGTTCCGCCTGTAGTGTAAATTATTATTTGTCCCGTACTGTCGCCGTGGCATAGAACATCAGTTTCAAGAATGCTGTCAACAGCAAAACCGGTACCGTCAGGAACAATATCTGTAACAGAAACCATACAGTTATTTACATCCGAAACATAACAGGTTATATTTCCCGACAACAATCCTGTAAATACTGAATCAGTAATAAAGGTTGTGCCATCCAGAGAATAAGTTAGCGGGTCTGTTCCATTGCTTGCATAAATAGTTACCTCTCCGTTGCTCGAAATACAGCTTGTCAAAGGAACAATATATAGGCTGTCAATTACAGGAAGCGGGTTAACGACTATTGTTGCAGAACCGTTCATATCCGACAGGCATAAGGATACATCGTTAGTTGCCTGAATAGTGTAAACCCCGATAATCGTAAGGTTATTGAAGCTGATAGAATTTCCGGTTCCTGCAAGGCTACTGCCAGATGCAATGCCATTAATAAATAGCTGATATGTAACACCGGTTTCTGAACCGCTGAGTGTGACATTTAAGCCTGATCCGCCGGCACAGTACGAGCCTCCTCCTGCCACATCGTAAACAACAGGTAAAGGATTAACTATAATACTTACCGAATTGGTCATATTGCTGACACATGATGTAACTGCGTTTGTTGCAATTACAGTGAAGGTTCCCGAAGTTGTAAATGTGCCGAATGACAAAGCATTGCCATCTCCTGCAACCGGACTTCCTTCGATAGCGCCATCCAGGTAAAGCTGGTAATTAACGCCTGTTTGCGAACCACTAAGACCGACGGTAAGACCTGTTCCGCCGCTGCAATATTCACCGCCGCCTGTCAGATTATAAACTGTCGGCAACGGATTTACAGTAATAACAGCGCTTCCGTTCATGTTGCTCACACAGGTAGTAGATAAGTTTGTAGCTACAACGGTATATGTTCCGGCAGCAGTCTGATTGCCAAAATCGAAAGCGCTTCCGCTTCCTGATATAGGTGCTCCAATATTCGAACCATTAAGAACAAGCTGGTAATTAACGCCGATTTGAGAACCGCTGAGCGAAACTACTATTCCTGTTCCTCCGCTGCAGAATTCACCAGTGCCCGAAACGTCATAGATATTCGGTAACACGTTAACTGTAATTGTTGCTGAACCTGCCATAAGATTTGTACAGGTGGTAGCATTATTTGTAGCAACAACAGTATAAACACCTCCCGTTGTCTGATTTGTCCACACAAGGCCGGCAGTAGTTCCGGGTTGAGTTAGTCCGGTTGCAACACCATCAATGTAGAGTTCGTATGTAACTCCTATCTGCGAACCGCTTAGAATAACGTTAAGACCGGTTCCTCCAAAACAGAAGCTTCCTCCGCCAGATACTTCATATTGCAGGGGAAGAGGAAGAACACTAACTAAAACCGAAGAAGTGACAGAATTGAATCCATCGTAGACTGTTACAGAATACGTAGTAGAAGCCGTAGGGGTTGTTGTTGGATTTGGAAGTGAAGACGTGAAACCGGCAGGAGATGATGACCATGTATACACATAACTTGAAGAGCCTGCACCACCAGCGGCATTTGCATTTAACTGGGTCGACATTCCAAGACAGATAGGATTTGGTAATGCAGAAGCAGATGCGGTAAGCGGGCTGCCTGTAATAAATACAACAACCTGATCACTATTTGTACAACCTGTAATCTGGTCAGTTACAACAATTGTAAAAGTAGTTGTTACTGTAAGGTTGGTTGTATTCGGGTCCTGAATATTTGAACTTGTCAGACTTCCTGTAGGAGTCCATGAATATGAATAAGTGCCGCTTCCACCGGATATTGTAGAATTAAGGCTTGTGCTGGTACCATTTGGTATTGTCTGATCAATTCCGGCATCAACAGTTGGAAGAGCATTGACTGTTATTGTTGCAGAACTTGTCATTGTGTTCGTGCAGGAAGAACTGTTACTTGTTGCAACAATTGTATAGTTTCCTGCAGCAGTCTGAAGACCGAAGCTTATAGGTCCTCCGTTTCCTGCAAAAGTTAAACCGGTTGTAACTCCGTTAAGGAATAATGTATAAGTTGTATTCATCTGTGAACTTGGCAAACCTATTGCAAGTCCGGTACCTCCGGCACAATAAGATCCACCTCCGGCAACTGTATAAGCAGTCGGTAATGGATTAACTGTTACAGT
>CAZEWB010000583.1:0-3233 GCA_964515655.1 uncultured Bacteroidales bacterium | reverse complement strand
TGTGTTGGGTGTGTTTGGGTTTGTGGTGATCGCCACCACTGACCAAATGATCGCAACTACCACAAACGAAGCTGTTGTTGAAGAAGTGGTAGAAGTAGTTGAAACGGTCGTTGAAGAAGAAGCTCCCGCATTCATCGTTGTTGAAGAAATGCCGGTATATCCCGGTGGCGAAGCAGAAATGCTGAAATACATTGCCGGTAATATTGAATACCCTCAGATATGTAAAGAGATGAACATCAGCGGTAAAGTATTTGTAAACTTCGTTGTTAACGAATCGGGAAAAGTCGAGAAAGTTAAAGTAGTAAGAGGCGTTGACCCCTATCTGGACAAAGAAGCCATCCGCGTTATCCAGTCTTTACCCGACTGGACACCAGGCAGACAAAGAGGTAAGGCTGTAAAAGTTCAGTTTACAATTCCTATTAATTTCGCTCTTTATTAATCAAACATTCCGCAACAGAAAAAAAACTGAAGTATCTCTTCAGTTTTTTTTTATGTAACATATCAACCTGTATTATTCACATTAAGGACTAAAGTCCTGATTATAGTTAGGTTATGTATTACCCCGACCTTTAGGTCGGGGTAATACATAACATTGACCTATTGGGGCTTTAGCCCCAAATATTGATTTTATAAATATTTATTAATGTACTTTTTTTTAGAACAATAATGAAATTTTATAACTTTGTCCGTTTAACAAAAAATCGTATTATTATCTTAAGTAATAATAAATGAACGGGAAGCGTTATAAATTTGGGAGGTTTGATGTTAAATGAGTAATACTGTTTTCTCAAATTTCATGATGGTCTTTGGCTTTGTTATGGTAGCCTGCTACATAGGCATTGCAATATATCTTTTCTTTTCACCTTCATTTGACTATATAGATGTAAATATCCGGATGGTCTCTTCTTTGTTTTTTTTTCTCTATGGGCTATACCGGCTTGTAAGGCAAATAAGTAAACTCAGAAACCACAGTTATGAAAATGAATAAAAAAAACCTTGTCATTCAGATTTTTCAGGTCATTTTAACAATCCTGATAGTTATATCATGCGGCCAGCCTAATGATAAAGTAACTTATGACGAGACTCTCACCAGAGGAAATATTAAAATTGGCGTTGATCAATCCTATCAGCCTATACTTGACACAGAAATATTCACATTCGAGTCAATTTATGAATATGCAAAAATAAATGCCCTTTATAAACCCGAGAATGAACTTTTCGGTGATTTTTTTAATGACAGTGTAAGAATAATTATTACCAGCCGTAAACTGACAAAGGCCGAAGAAGATGGTCTTGTAAGCAATCAGATAATACCTAAAACGACAAGGATAGCTTATGACGCTCTGGCTTTTATCATTAACAAAGAAAACCCCGACTCACTTTTTCTTTACAACCAGATAAGAGGTATTTTCGAAGGAAAAATAAGCAACTGGAAACAGATCGATCCTGAATCAAAACTTGGCGATATGATAGTTGTATTTGATAACATTAAGTCAGCCAACGTACGTATGCTTAACGAAAGATTCAATCTGGGTGCAAAATTCCCTTCCTATTGTCAGGCCGTAAATCAGAATGACGAAGTAATTAACTACGTCGAAAAGAACAAAAATGCCCTTGGTATAATAAGCGTCAACTGGATCAGCGATACTGACGATTCCCTTTCTCTGAACTTTTTGGACAGGATAAATGTAGTTGCAATTGCTTCTGAGCTCGATGCAAACGGCGATGATCTTTATTACAGGCCGTACCAGGGATATATTGCAGAAGGGACATATCCGTTCATCCGTGAAGTGTACTGTATCAACCGCGAATGGTTCCGGGGTCTTGGCACAGGCTTTGTACAATGGCTGGCAGGCGAAAAGGGACAACGGATAATTTTGAAATCAGGACTTGTTCCATCTACAATGCCCGTAAGATTAGTCTCAGTAAAAACGAAATAAAATCTGATATATGAAAACGTTCAAGAAGATCCGGGTAATTCTGTTAACAGTTTTTTTACTTTCATTATCCTTTCAGTTATTTTCACAGGCTGATCTTATTAAAGCAATAAGTCTGACGAATAGTGAACTGTACGATGATGCAAATAAGATGTACAAGGACCTGATAAAGGCTGATCCCAGGAATGGTGATAACTATTATTATCTTGGAGAGAATTTCCTGAATTCATATTTTACCGACACTGTTGCAGTTTCACTTAAGGAAATGTGTGATTCTGCTACCATATTTTTTAAAGCAGGATCGACCAAGGCATCTCTGAATCCGCTTAACTTTGTGGGTTTAGGAAAGGTTGCCCTGTTAAAAAACGACTCAAATGCTGCAAATGTTCAGTTTGACCTTGCACTTTCAAAACTGCCGAGTAAAATAAATAAACTCAGCGATATTACAAAACAGGGACAAGCCCTTACCAAAGCAAAAATAGCAGAAGCATGGGTGATCTCACAGTATAAGAACCTGCCACGCGCTCATATGTTACTCCGGGATGCTATCACACTGGATCCTGTGAATCCTGTTATATATATAATTCTCGGAGATACATATCTTGAAGATAATGACGGTTCGAATGCTATCGCAAACTTTAAAAAGGCTCAGGAACTTGACCCCAAATCCCCGCTGGCAAAAATGAAGATAGGTAATATATATGTGCGCGGCCGTAACCTGAAATTTGCTATCCCGTTCTTTGAAGAAGCCGTTCAGATAGATCCTAATTTTGCTCCTGTTTACCGCGAACTGGGCGAATTGTATTACAGAGCAGGCCAGCATGAAAAAGCCGTCTCGAATTACGAAAAATACCTTGAGCTGTCACCTAATATCTCTGCAAAAGTAAGATTCGCAATCTTTAAATATCTCAACAAAGACTATCAGGGTTCAATAAATGTTATTAATGATGTAATGAAAGTTGATTCAACTTTTGTGATCCTATACCGTTTTGCCGGTTACAGTAATTATGAAATCGGAAAATACAATGAAGCACAAACTGCTTTGGACAGGTATTTTAACAAGGCAAAACCGGACAAGATACGCTCAAGCGATTATGCATATAAGGGCAGGATCTTAATAAAACTGAATCAGCCTGAAGAAGGTGTATCAAAACTTAAATATGCTTATCAGATAGACACTGCAAGTTGTGACCTCCTTTTCGAAATTGCAGATACTTACGACAGGCTATTAAAGAAACCTGATACAGCAATTACTTTTTATATCCTGAAAACCACACACCAAACACACCCAACACA
>CAZEWB010000582.1:1766-3234 GCA_964515655.1 uncultured Bacteroidales bacterium | reverse complement strand
GCGAAGTTGAGGGAGGCATGAGCCCGGTACATGGGATTATTAAACCCCTACCCGCAACCCATAACTCATGCGACTTCGTGCTTCTGACTTCGTGCTTCCCACACTTAAAATAACATATAGTCTTCGTGCAAATCCGTGAAATTCGTGTCTGTTTTTAGTAACAATTGTGCAAATTACTTCTTATCCAGGTATCCTGTTTCTTTTTTTGATTTCTGGTACCAGAAACTGGAGCCGGAACCTGTGATCTTTTCGTACTCAAATGGGTAAATTTCTTCTCCCTTATGATTGATAACGCCGTACTTTTTCCCTTTTACCGCAACAGCGTATTTTTCGTCAACGTATGTAATTTCATCGTAATCAAACGGAGAGATGGCTTTCCCGGTCGTATCTATCACAGCCCATTTCCCTGATTTTGAAACACCGGCGAATCCTTCGTTAAATCTGATCGATCCATCGTATTCAAAAGGGATCTTTACATTATTATTCTCATCTATGAAGCCGTACTTACCATTTTTAGATGCCCTCAGCATTCCGTTACTTGTGCTTGTCTGAAGATCGTCATATTCACAAGGTATGACCTCGATCCCTTCAGTACTCAGATATCCGTATTTTTTATTTTTTATACAAACGGCGTTTTTGTTTCCATAGTAAGTAGTAATATGGTCGTATATAAATTTACTTATTTCTTTTGTTGTTACATAGTCAATGACTCCATATTTCCCGTCTTTTTTAACAAAGTATAAGTTTGTCCCGGACCATCTTTCAAATATATTAGAATACGTAGGTTTTATTATCCATTTTTCATTTAAGTCTATTAATCCCCACAATTTATCGCTTTTTGCAAAAAAATGTTCGTAATCGCAATATTCAAGATCTTCATAAGATGGTTTTACAACGAATTTATCTTTTCTGTTAATAACACCGTGAAGTCCATTATACTTAACTACTGCAAACGTATCAGTAAGTTCGTCTGCTCCTTCATATTTACATTCTATAACAAGGTGCATTGAATCGTCCAGGTATCCGTACAATTTATTTTTGGCAATCGGTGTCCACGGATAAACGTAGTCGAAGTAGTCGAATTCCGGTTTAAGTAATTCTATATTATTTGAGTCGGCAATACCCCATTTCCCATCCAGTTTTACTTTAAAAATCAGATCAAAATCATTGAACTGATCTGTGTATTGGATATCGTCGTATTTATTATCAACTATTACTTTTCCTGTTGAATTGACAATTCCGAGTTTACTGTTCTTAAGACTGTAAAAAAATGTATTTCCATTGTAATCGTCCATTTCCATATAAGAAAGGTTATCGTATATATTATCAATAATCTTTTCGCCGGTAGGACTTAAAAGCCCGAACTTCTTGTCTTTTTTAATATATAATTAATAATGGACATAAGAATAATCAGTTTCGGAAGTTTATATCTGGTCATAAGAATAATTAACTATCTTATCATAATCCT
>CAZEWB010000582.1:0-1756 GCA_964515655.1 uncultured Bacteroidales bacterium | reverse complement strand
TGGTGTTGGGTGTGTTTGGGGTTTTGTTTCGAAAGTGTATATCTGGTCATAAGAATCATTACCGATCTTTTCATAATCCTGCGACCACAGTTCGTACTTTTTTTGCTTATTGCGACTGATAACTAATACAGTTCCCGATGTTTCCAGGTATTCGTATGTTAAAATGTCGGGGCCCATGGTTTTTTTTACGTCCATAAAATATATGCCGGAAGTTACACCGTCGCTGTACCATATTGCCGGTTTCTCGTAGGTGTCCATAAGGCGCTCGATCCTGAGCTTGTCAATAGGAATAATAACTTCGTTCCTGGTATTTATAAGTCCTATCTTTCCGTTTTTACTCACAAGCAGAACATCTGTCTCCCAGTAGTCGGGCATAAAGGGCTCAACTTTGTCGTATTCGCATGGAACGGTCAGTACTACGCTATCCTTTTCGGAAATATTATATGCATAGCCATATTTAGTATCTTTTTCTACAGGACTTCCTTCATACGCATAGTAAAGGATACGGCCCAATGTATCAAGTTTAAAAGTTGTTTCATTTTTTATTCCGGTTGCAATAGTAAGATCACTCTGAAATACAAAACCGTCCTTTCCAACTTCAACAGGACTGTCGTAAATACAAGGGATGATCTCTTTTGCACCCAGAGTACTTATCAGACCCCATTTGCCATCCTTTTCAGGTGAAATAAAACCTTCGGGGGATTCACTGAAATCGAAACTGTTATATGAGCCCATAAGATTATAATTAATGACAATGTATTTATCATCCAGGATATAACTATACAAGTATTTTTCACCCATACTTAAATCTCTCTCCTCAACGTTTTTATAAATGAATTCGGGAGATTTGTTAACATCGAATATTCCATACAGGTCATCTTTTCCTATCATTATAATATCTTTGAAAAGCAGAATATCATTTTCTGCAAGAGGTATCATAAAGTAATTTGCATCAAGATCAAATACTCCGCTTAAAAAGTATTTTTTTAATTCCCAGTCGGGAATCTGCGAGTAATCGGTCCCCGGTTGTTTTTCTTTTTCCACTTTTACGACCCTGCTGCCGTTATACCACTGATTATCGTATTCGCTGAGATATATTGCGTAATATTCAGGTTCTAACATTATTTCAGCATCCAGGTCGGCAAGACCGTATAGTTCACCCTTTTTAAGTAACAGAAATGTTTTTCCTGAGTGCACAGGAGTGGTGATCTCATCAAAAATACATTCGGTTCTTTTACCTGAACGCATACTGCATACTCCCTTTTTACCGGTTTCATCCGAGAAAATAGCCACATCTGCATCAAGTATATATATGAATTCAATTTTATCATACCTGCATTCCAGCAGCACTTTGCCAAATTCATCAACGAGGCCTTTTTTCTCGTTTTTGATCAATGTGTGCGTGACAGCAGAATTGTAATTAGAATAAATGTAATTATATTCAAACGGGACAATGGTTTTACCTGTAGTGTCAACAACACCCCAGAATTCACCTTCGGAGGTCGCGTATGAGTTTGTAGCCATTTGTGAATAGAGATTTCCAAATGCAGCGATCAATATCGCGGTTATAATTGATTTCATGGTAAATGTTTTATTAACAGGAACAAATGTAAAGAATTTCCGATGGTTAAAAAAATAAAATCTTTGTCATTCTGAGGACCCCTAATAAAACATGCACTTTTATTTTCACGCAGGGAATGACTAATACCATTACTTGTTATATATTAGTCCAAAGATGTTAATAACTTTTTTTTAA
>CAZEWB010000581.1:0-3241 GCA_964515655.1 uncultured Bacteroidales bacterium | reverse complement strand
TTTTTATCCTTCCAGGCGTTAAGTTTTTTGATCAACATTCTTTCCATAGTAAAAGATGGGTTGCGTTACACAAATACGGACGAATAATTGTGCAAAGATACATTTATTCGGACGAAAGACGAAATAATTATTTAAAAAGATTCGATTATACCCGTATTATTATTAAAAAATTGCAAACATTAGACTATGATCGAACAATTATCTGCGGGAAAAGGCCATGGTCGTATGGGTCTTATAGCCCCTATCCCCCTTCACGTCATTCCGGGCATAGACCCGGAATCTCTTATTGCCCACGTTTTTTGTGCACTTGGGTTGGAGAGATTCTGAAATAAATTCAGAATGACGGGAAAAGGGAGGCGGCCAAAAGCAATCCTTTAACTATTATTTACATTCATCTCTCTTTAAATAGAATAATTCTAATTAAATTTGCCAAAACGAATATTTAAAGATGGTTGACGAATCTGACAAAATTATTAGTGATGTAACGTCGGGAGAATATAAGTATGGTTTCCATTCTGATATTGAAGCTGAGATCTTTCCGCTTGGCATAAACGAGGATGTGGTAAGGCTGATCTCAAAAAGAAAGAACGAACCGGACTTTATGTTAGAATGGCGGCTGAAGGCATTTGCTCACTGGCAGAAAATGAAGATGCCGGAGTGGGCGCACCTCGATATTCCAAAGATAAATTATCAGGACATTATTTTTTATTCAGTACCTAAACATAAAACCGGCCCTGCTTCCGAAGATGAAATTGACCCCGAAATAAAAGCAACTTTCGACAAACTGGGAATACCTCTCGAAGAACAGAAGCGCCTTTCCGGTGTTGCCGTTGATGCTGTGCTGGACAGCACGTCTGTAAAGACTACATTTAAAGAAACCCTTTCCGAAAAGGGAATTATTTTTTGCTCTATCAGTGAAGCTGTACAGAATCACCCTGACCTTATTAGGCAATACCTTGGCTCTGTAGTTCCCCAGACCGACAACTTTTTTGCTGCTCTTAATTCGGCTGTTTTCAGTGATGGCTCTTTCGTTTATATTCCAAAAGGTGTTCGCTGCCCGATGGAACTTTCCACATATTTCCGCATAAATGCAATTAACACAGGCCAGTTTGAACGTACTCTTATTGTTGCCGACGAAGGCTCCTATGTCAGTTACCTCGAAGGCTGCACTGCACCTAAGCGCGACGAGAACCAGCTTCACGCCGCAATTGTGGAAATAATCGTAATGAAAGATGCCGAGGTAAAATATTCTACTGTGCAGAACTGGTATCCGGGCGACAAGCAGGGACATGGAGGCATATTCAATTTTGTTACGAAGCGCGGGATCTGCAAAGGCGAGAACGCCCGCCTGTCGTGGACTCAGGTTGAAACAGGATCTGCCATCACATGGAAATATCCTTCCTGTGTTTTGCAGGGAGACAATTCATACGGAGAATTCTTTTCGGTGGCTGTTACGAACAATTACCAGCAGGCTGATACAGGATCAAAAATGATTCACATTGGCAAGAACACACGCAGCCGTATAGTATCAAAAGGTATTTCCGCGGGATACAGCCAGAACAGTTATCGCGGTCTTGTAAAGGTTTTAAAAGGAGCAGAAAATTCACGAAACTACAGCCAGTGCGACTCTCTTCTCCTTGGCGACAAATGCGGGGCACACACATTTCCATACATCGAAGCAGATAATCCCACAGCGATAATTGAACACGAAGCAACAACCTCCCGCATAGGCGAAGACCAGATATTTTACTGTAACCAACGCGGAATAAAAACCGAAGATGCCGTTGGCCTTATCATAAACGGATACGCCCGCGAGGTCCTCAACAAATTACCAATGGAATTCGCCGTGGAAGCGCAAAAACTTTTACAGATAAGCCTGGAAGGGACAGTTGGGTAGGGTATCTTCAAATTTTCAAATCAACAAATCTTCAAATTAAGTATGCTATCAATCAAGAACCTCAAAGCAACAATAAACGGAAAAGAGATCCTGAAAGGGATTAATCTTGAAGTTAAAGAAGGCGAAGTACATGCCATAATGGGACCTAACGGGTCGGGAAAAAGTACCCTGGCTGCTGTTCTTGCGGGACGCGATTTTATGAACATTACCGCCGGCTCCGTAACATATCTGGGAAAGAATCTCCTTGATCTTTCACCTGAAGAACGTGCACATCAGGGAATATTTCTCGGATTCCAGTATCCTATAGAAATACCCGGAGTGAGCATGGTTCAGTTCATGAAGACCGCAGTGAACGAACTACGCAGACACAAAGGGCTCGAACCACTTCCTTCAGGCGACTTTCTTAAACTGATGCGCGAAAAAATGGCCATGGTAGAGATTGACAGCAAACTTACCGGCCGCTCAGTTAACGAAGGATTCTCCGGCGGCGAAAAGAAACGCAACGAGATATTCCAGATGGCAATGCTTGAGCCGAAACTTGCGATACTAGATGAAACCGACTCCGGCCTTGATATTGATGCATTGCGCGTAGTTGCAAACGGAGTCAACAAATTAAAACGCCTGGACAATGCAACCGTGGTTATTACTCACTATCAGCGTTTGCTCGACTACATTGTCCCTGACGTTGTACATGTTCTCTTCGATGGCCGCATAGTTAAAACCGCCGGTAAGGAACTTGCACTGGAACTCGAAAAAAAGGGTTACGACTGGATCAAAAACGAAGCGTGATGTCAGCAACTGAGATAAAACAGAATCCATACATGGCAGAAATAGACAAAGGTCTTGCTATGCTTCTGGCTGCAGACATGGGGCTGCCTTCATGGTTTGCCGAAGTCCGCAAGCGTGCGTACGAAGTGTTCAAACTGGACGGATTTCCTTCGCGCAAGAGCGAGAATTACAGATATACAAATCTTGAAACGTTCTTTACCGAAAACTACAGGATACCCGAAGGTCCGTCGGAAACAACAATTGCTGCCGAAGATATTTTCCGTTGCGATGTTCCCGAACTTAACACTCATCTTATTCTGCTCATTAACGGGTATTATCATGGAAAAGAACATTTGAAAACTCTGCCGGACGGCGTTATAATGGGTAGCCTGCGCGAAGCGATAAAAACACACCCGGCACTGGTAAAAAAACATTACGGAAAATATTCTTCTTTGCTGAATGATCCATTTGCCGAACTCAACCTTGCCCTTTCTTCCGATGGCTTTTTCCTGTATGTTCCGGAAGGTACAAAATTCGATACGCCGACCCAAACAAAAACCAAACACACCCAACACA
>CAZEWB010000580.1:0-3250 GCA_964515655.1 uncultured Bacteroidales bacterium | reverse complement strand
AAATGTAGTGTCATTGATTTGGGGCTTGGAACTTTTTTCACACAAGAATTTATTTGCGTAAGGAGAGTGACTAAGCATGAATATCCTTTATTTTCTTAGTATACAACTTTATGTCCTTTCAATCAGGATCGCTTCGTTATTCAATGCCAAGGCGTGCCTGTGGATAAGGGGACGAAGAGCATGGAAAGAAAAACTTGTAAAGAATATTATTCCAGGTGAAAAATATGCATGGATACATTGTGCTTCGCTTGGCGAATTCGAGCAGGGACGCCCTGTGATAGAAGCAATAAAACAACAGTTCCCTCATCTAAAGATCGTTCTTACTTTTTTCTCTCCTTCGGGATATGAGATAAGAAAGAATTATCCGCTGGCCGATGTTATTGCTTATCTGCCTGCCGATACGCCTGCAAATGCCCGTTTCTTTGTGAAAACAATTAACCCTGAATTTTCAGTATTTATAAAATATGAGTTCTGGTATTATTTTATCAGTTCATTATACAGGCAGAAAGTCCCCGTATATCGTGTATCTTCGATATTCAGGCCGGGGCAGATCTTTTTCAGATGGTACGGCAAGTGGTATATAAAGATGCTTAAAATGTTTACCGGGATTTTTGTGCAGGATAAAAATTCGCTGGAATTACTTAAAAGTATTGGAATTGAAAATGCCGTGGTTGCAGGTGACACGCGTTTCGACAGGGTATGGGAGATTTTCAATAAAAGTAAAAGGATTGATGAAGTAAAGGAGTTCTCCGAAGGATCTTTTACAATTGTCTGCGGTTCCACATGGCAACCCGATGATGAAATACTTTTAAGGTGGTTGCACCAGGCGCCTGCTGAAGTCAAGTTCATTATTGCACCTCACGAAATACATGAGTCGCGGCTTACATGGCTGGAATCACAAATACGATTGCCCTATGCCCGTTTTTCACAATACAAACAGGGCGGGTTTAAGAACAAAAGAGTCCTGATCATCGACAACATCGGTATGCTTTCCTCTCTATACGGGTATGGAAAAATGGCTTATGTGGGAGGTGGTTTCGGTAAAGGGATACATAATATTCTCGAAGCGGTAGTATATGGCATTCCTGTTGTGTTCGGTCCGGATTACCACAGGTTTGGCGAAGCGGTAGGACTTATAAGTGAAGGCGGTGCTTTCCCGGTTTCCGGATACGATGACCTTCATATAATATTCAACAGAATGCACGGAGATCAGGCAGAACTGGCAAAGGCTTCAGGAATTTCAGGTGAGTTTGTGAAAAAACGTATCGGCGCAACATCTGTTATTATAAGTGAACTGAAGAAAGAACTGTCGGAATAGTTTCGGTAATAAAGAATAAAAGAATAAACAGTGTTACGTTACTGGTTGACGATAATAGCTGTTATGATCATCGCCGCAATTCCCGCCAGAGAGCCCTTCACTACATTGTTGATACGTTTCTCCTGCGCTTGTTGGGTATATCCGTTCAGGAAATAGGGTCTGTTAACAGCATCGGGGTATTTTTTAAGAATGCAGCTCTGGCATGGGCGGATCGCACCGATAACAGCAGTATAGGCGCCGGGAACAACAGGCGAATAAAAGACAGGCAAACCTAATTCAGGGAAAAGAAAAACAGAACCGGCGCCTACAACAAAACCGGAGGCAGTGGCAAGGTAAGCGTGGTAATTCTCACGACAGGTAATGGCCCCTTCAACAAAGTCGCGCATTTCAGGAATAGTGATTGTGTCTTCTTCAAATACAGAATCCGAGTAAATCAATTCCTCTTCGCCATTTGCTTTCCTGATACAGAAAACAAAGTCAAGTTCAATAAATTTGTCTTTCCCTCTTTTATTTACGAATTCAACCAGTTTAACTGTATCATTTATCGAATAACTATTTACCGGAACCTTGTCACCGCTGAGCAAAACAATTGTGTCCTGAGCGCCGGCAGTAAGAAATATTGAACAAAGAAGGTATAATATGCTGTACTTCATAGAAGCGGTTTTGTTGTTTTACGTCACCGGGACGATTTCGTTACAAATGTATCATTTATTTTTTATTTCTGTATTCTCTTATTAATTCATAGGGGTCGCCCGCTCCTGCTTTCGAAAGTACGGTATAACTCCTGTCTTTAAAGTCCGGATGTTCGCGCACCAGCGCAAAGACTTCCTCATCCATGTAGCGGCCGTAGTTGCCCGATTTCGCATAAAAAATTATAAAGTTGTCAATTATGGCGACCATGCCTCCTCCCCTGCAGTACACGTTGCGTTTCTTTTTATTCCATATCTTTTCTGCAGCCTTAAACAATTCAATATGCATGGATGGCAGCTTCGGGTCATAGAATATTTCAAGTAGTTCGTTAGTATCCGTGTCGGCCACAACAATGAATTTCTGATGTATCAGTTTAATGTTATGCATGCAGGAACTAAATTATTACTCCAAAGATACGAAATCACTTTTGCTTTTTCCCCACTCCCGATAATATAATCCCCGAAAGTATCAGCACTATCCCGGGTATGGTGGTGATAAAAATATCTTCACCCAGTATATAATGGATAAATATGAGCGAAAGGAATGGTGACAGAAAGACAAGGTTGCTTATCCTTGCCGTTGAACCTGCTTTCTGCAGCGCCAGCATCCACACAAAAAAAGTAAAACCCATTTCGAAAAATCCGACATACACAGATGCCAGGCCGCCTTTTGAAACAGGGTTTTGGAAATCATGAAACAAGAGAATGTATATTGTAATATAGACTGTCCCGAAAAGAAAGTTAAGAAAGAGCCGTGGCGAGTCTTCGCGTTTGTCGCGCATATTAAAAAGCCAGTACAAAGCCCATATCACCGAACTTCCTGATGCAAGAAAAACGCCGGTCAGGTCTTTTTTCTCAATATGGAGCCATTGCCCTTGTTGAGAAATAAATGCAACGCCTGCAAAGCTGATCATCAATCCCAGAACAGCAGGCAGGCGGAGTTTCTGGCCAAGGAAAGGAACGGCAAGAAGAGATAACATGACAGGCCAGAGGTAATTCAGCGGTTGTGCGATCTGTGCCGGGAGCAGGGAGTATGCCTTAAGCAGTACCATATAATAAAGGAAGGGGTTAAGAAAACCCATCACGGCTGAATTGAGCAACGCTTTGCGGGTAATAAGTCCTGTGAATTGCTTTTTCAGAAAGACGATCGCAAACAACACTGCTGTGCTGGTAATGCTGCTGTATAAAAGAAGGTTTACAAAGTCAAGGTCCTTAAGTGCGATCTTGAATGCCGCTGCAGCAG
>CAZEWB010000579.1:0-3250 GCA_964515655.1 uncultured Bacteroidales bacterium | reverse complement strand
TGTGTTGGGGTGTGTTTGGGGTTTTTTTGCAATCTCAACAGCATTGACAGATGTAGTATGTACCAGTTCCAATGCTGTTGAGATTGTAAATAGTTTTTCCATAGACCAGCCGATAATATTTACTCCTGATAAGAATCTTGGTGATTATATAAACAGATTAACAGGAAGAAACATGCTTTTATGGGACGGTGCCTGCCATGTTCACGAAAAATTTTCGCTGCAAAAAATTCTGAAACTGAAAAAAGAAATCCGGATGCCAGGATAATTTCACATCCTGAATGTCAGCAACCCATTCTTATAGTTTCCGACTTTATAGGATCTACGGCAGCATTGCTTAATTTCAGTAAAAAAGATAGTACTCAAAAATATATAGTTGCAACAGAATCAGGTATACTATACCAGATGAAACTGGCAAGTCCCCAAAAAACATTTATACCCGCTCCGCCAATTGATTCCACTTGCGGTTGCAACGATTGTGAATTCATGAAACTTATTACACTTGAAAAAGTTTACAGATCGCTTAAAGAGGAAAAATTTGAAATTACTTTGTCGTCCGATATTATAAACCTGGCTGTTAAACCGATAAAAAAAATGCTTGAAATTTCAGCATCTGCGGGACTATTTAAAAGATGAAAACGACTTTTACCAGAAATATTCAGAACCTGACCAAAAATAAACTAACAACGACTATATATAAGTTTACTCAAAAGTTTTGATTTTTATAAACTACTTTTGAGATGGGTAAGTATATAGAATATTTAATAAATTTTGTTTGCATTGTTATCAGGGGTGAGATTAAGGTTTCCACTTATCTCACCCCAAATTATTTATAATGGCTATAAGCGGATCATCAACATACATTTTGTTACTATTCAGGTAAAAAGTTGATGGGTTGGCAGCTGTTTTTTAAAAAGTCAATAGTTAATGGGTTGAGCAACTGGTTAGGTAAAAGGTTTATAGAAATAGGTTTTTAACAACCGACCAATGACTATTAACCAAACCAGCAGCCCAACCATACAACCAATTACCTAACAAGCTGCTCAACCTTTCAACCAAAAACCAGATAGAGTTTGATACAACTATTATGAGCAAAACTTTCGGACAACACGAACAGTAACCACATTTTTTACTAAGTTTGTGAAAATATAAAAGCAGGTGAAAGTTAATTCCCCGCAATACATTGCGTTTATTTTTGGAATTTATATTGCAGTAATTGCTTGTGTATTTTCGTATATAATAGTATATATAGATCCTTCTGATTTTAATAAATATCTGCTTGTAGAATTTCTTTCAGTGTTCTTTGTATCTTTTATTGTTATTTATTTCATCTTACGGCGAATGCTTATTAATAAGATAAAACCTCTATACAAGATCATAAACGCAAACAGAAGCACAGAAACTAATTTTGATCATGATTTAAAAGAAAAAGCCATTAGTGAAGTGGAAGAAGATGTTGCAATCTGGGCTGCAAGAAAAGTACGCGAAATAAATCAGCTTAGAAAAACTGAAAAATACCGTCAGGAATTTCTTGGAAACGTTTCGCATGAACTAAAAACGCCGATCTTCAACATTCAGGGTTATGTTTCTACTTTGCTAGATGGCGGACTTGAGGATGCGAACATTAACAGGAAATATCTCGAGAGCAGCGAAAAAAGCATCAACAGGATGATATCAATTGTACAGGATCTGGAGACCATATCTCATCTTGAATCAGGTGAACTCGAACTGCAATATGAGAATATTAATATTTATGAACTTGTTAAAGAAGTGCTTGATATGCAGGAATTAAAGGCGCGACAGAGAAAGATAAAACTGCTGATCGAAGGAACAGAAAAAAACATAATAGTTTACGCCGACAGAAAAAGGATAACGGAAGTACTTATAAATCTTGTTGTTAATTCAATAAATTACGGTAAGGACGATGGTAAAACGGCGGTTGAGTTTTTTGATCTTGACGACCGTATCCTTGTTGAAGTTACAGATACGGGTATAGGCATTCCTGAAAAATCGCTGCCCAGGATTTTCGAACGTTTTTACAGGGTGGACAAAGGCCGTTCGCGCGATGAAGGAGGGACAGGGCTTGGGCTGTCAATAGTGAAACACATTATTGAGGCTCATAACCAGCAGGTAAGCGTCAGGAGCAAACCGGGCGAAGGAAGTTCTTTCGGATTCACTTTACAAAAAGCCAAAAAATAAAAATGAGTAATTATAAAATTCTTATTGTTGATGATGAACCGGATATACTTGAGTTTTTAAGTTACAACCTTAAAAAAGAAAATTACGAAGTATATCTGAGTGCAAATGGTAACGAAGCTATAGAAGTTGCACTAAAAGCAAGACCTCACCTTATCCTGCTGGACGTTATGATGCCGGGCATTGACGGTATAGAAACATGTGAAAGGCTCAGGTCATTGCCGGAATTACAGGGCGTTATAATTGCTTTTCTTACTGCCCGCAACGAAGACTATTCGCAGATAGCAGGATTCGAGGCAGGTGCAGATGATTATATTTCAAAACCTATAAAACCCAAAGTGCTAATAAGCAGGATAAAGGCATTGCTTAAAAGAACCTTATCCGGAAAAGATACTCCGATCGATTTCGCAGATCTGAGGTCTGTGATCATTGACCGCGAAAGGTATGTCGTTATAAAGGACGGGAAAGAAATATCACTCCCGCGCAAAGAGTTCGAACTGCTAAACCTGTTGGTCTCAAAGCCGGGCCGTGTCTTTACACGCGAGGAGATCTTCAATACGGTCTGGGGAAACGATATAGTCGTGGGCGAACGTACAATTGATGTTCATATCCGCAAACTGCGCGAAAAACTTGGCGATAATCACATCCACACCATAAAGGGAATTGGATATAAATTTATAGACTAAAATGAAAACTATGATAAAAAATCTGACCCTGGCAACAATTATGTTATGCCTGTTCTTTTCATGTTCCGAAACAAAAAAAGAAGAAAGTATGGAACTTCAGTTCGATCAATTTTATTCTCAGTTCGAGAAGGATTACCTCCCTCTGAGTACAGCCTATAATCTGGCATACTGGGAATCGGCAACAACAGGAAAACCGGAATCGTACCAGAAAACAACAGAGACAGAATTAGCCCTTAAAAAATTCCTGTCGGATACTGCCGGGTTCAACATGGTTAAAAAAATCAGGGATTCAAAAGAAATAAAAGACAGTATAAAAATAAGAGTCCTTAACAACTTATATAACATGATGGCCGAGTACCAGATGGATACAA
>CAZEWB010000578.1:0-3256 GCA_964515655.1 uncultured Bacteroidales bacterium | reverse complement strand
TGTGTTGGGTGTGTTTGGGGGTGTGGTGTTTTGCCTGGTCCTGCAGAATAATATTGCATACATCTGCGGATAAAAGTCTATGATACGGCGCAGGGCTTCATATTTGGTTTTTGTATGCACAATATAATATTCATGCATTACATTTTCTGCTCCTGAGTTTTGTACTCCTGCACTAATTTCAATGGTGTTGCGCATATATTTTTTAGCAACGGCTTTTACATCGCCTTCCCATGTGGCTGTAAAAAGCAATGTCCTCCGGGATGAAGGGGTTTTTTCCAGAATATATGAAATCTCATCGTGAAAGCCCATCTGAAGCATTTCGTCAGCTTCATCGAGTACCAGAGTGTTAATATGTTCCAAACGGAGTTTATTCCGGTTTATCATATCTTTAACTCTTCCGGGTGTACCTATCACAACCTGCACGCCTTTTTCAAGAGCTTTGAATTGTTTTACAATATCTGCTCCTCCATATACTGCTGCGATTGAAAGGTCTTTGATATATTTTCCAAACTGCTCCATGTCACTGGCGATCTGAACACAAAGCTCCCTTGTTGGCAACAACACCAGCACCTGGGGTTTACGGCAGGCGGTGTCAATATTTTGTAATAAAGGAAGCCCGAAAGCCGCTGTTTTCCCTGTGCCTGTTTGTGCTAATCCTATGATATCCGATTTTGTTTTAAGCAAATGTGGTATTACTTTTTCCTGAATGGGTGTAGGATTAACAAAACCCATTTCTTCAATAGCCGTCAATATTGTTTGCGGCAGCCCAAATTCTTCAAATAACGTCATGTTTCTACATTAAGCTGCAAAGATAGTGTAATAAACCGGTTTTGCTAATTATTTGCCGGATATTCAGGTGAAGATAGTCAAATCTTTGAGGATTGTCAGTAATTTAATGTTATAGTTTGGCTTTCTGTCTTTTCTGAGTTCTGTTACTGGATCACTAACTTTTTACTTTCAATACCTGTCTCAGTCTGAATTTTTACAAGAAAAATGCCTTTGGGAAACATATTCACATCTATCTCGATCATGTTTTGATTTTTGAACTTCTTTTGCATTATCTGGCAGCCTTTGATATCAAAAATACTTACAATGGATTCCTTAGCTGTTTCTCCTTTATGGGAAATGGTAATTTTATTATCTGCAGGATTTGGGTAAATGCTATATGTTGATTCCGGTAACCTGATTTCTTTAATAAATGTACCCCCTCCGTTGGTGGTTTTAAGAATAGTCCCGTATTTACCCACTACATAACCTGTATCGGCATCAATAAACCAAAGGGAATATAAGGTGTTTGCAGTCCCGCTGGTCAGCAAATTCCATGTGTCTCCTCCGTCTGTTGTTTTCAGTATATTCCCATAATCACCAACTGCAAAACCTGTATTAAGATCAATAAACTGTATTCCGTAGATTGAATTATAAATGTTGCTGTTCAGCGTTTCCCAAGATGTTCCGCCATTATTTGTTCTTAGCAAAAGGCCACTTTGTCCTGCACACCAGCCATTTATTGAATCAATAAAAAACACCGAGTTAATAGTTTTTGTTGTATTGCTGACTTGTGGAAACCAGCTGCTACCTCCGTTTTCAGTTTTGAGGATGGTCCCGTTATAGCCTGCTGCATATCCGATAGTATCATTATAACCTGTATCGGATTTGTAAAAATAAACCGAATAAAGGTCATCGGTTATACCACTTGTCTGTTCAACCCATGTTTCTCCCACGTCTTCTGTTTTAAGTATAATTCCGTCAAAACCTACGCACCAGCCGATAGATTCATTGCTGAAATCAATAGAGTTCAGAAAATAATCAGTTTGTGGTGTAACTGCATTATTCCATGTATTTCCACCGTCATTGGTTTTGTAAATCTGATGTGTGCCAAATCCTGTCGCCATAAATCCGGTATCTTCGTTTACAAAATAAACATCATTAAGCCAGCTTAAATTCGGAATTTTGTTATATGTCCAGGTAGTACCGCAGTTAGTAGTTTTTACAGAGCCTCCCTGTTCACCTACGGCCCATCCAAGTGATGGATTTAGAAAATAGACCGAAATAAGAGGAGTTAACATTCCGCTTGAAGCCGGTGTCCATGTTGCACCGCCATTTGTTGTCCATAGAATTTTGCCGCCGTGGCCGACTGTCCAGCCTTTTAATGAATCGATGAAATTAACCGATGTAAGTGCACGGTCTGATCCGCTCCAGTAGCTGCTCCAGCTTGTTCCTCCGTTAGTGGTTTTATAAATCGTAGTTGTATCCGAATTACTTTCAGTTACAGCCCAGCCTTTATTTGCATCAACAAAAAATGTGCTGTTAATGTGATTGTTCATCACCTGTGATACTGCCCATGTACTACCTCCGTTACTTGTAACCAGCCGTGTGCCATAATCGCCGAATGCATATCCGTTAAGTGAATCTGAAAAATAAACTGAATTCAGGCGGTTTGTTGTATTGCTTACCTGTGCATACCATGTATCACCGCCGTCTGTTGTTTTTAATACTCTGCCGTTTGTTCCAACTGACCATCCGACCTGGCTGTCATAGAAAAATATTGAAAGCATATTGGAAAAGTTAACGGTTGTTCCGCTTGCTACACTTGTAAGGGTATTTCCTCCATCAGTGGTCTTGAAAATTTGCCCCCAACCCGAAAAGATTCCCGTAGAAGCATTAAAAAAATAAACAGAACTAAGTGCAGTGGCTGCAGTTGATGTTAAGACATCCCATGTATCTCCGCCGTCAGTAGTCTTCAAAACAGTATTAGCTCCCACAGCCCATCCGGTATTCTGGTCTATAAAATAAACACTGTTCAAAGCGGCAGTTGTATTGGAATTTTGTGTAATCCAGTTTATTCCGCCATCAGTAGTTTTCATGATAGTTCCATTATTGCCCACTGCCCATCCTATGTCGGAGGAGACAAATTTGGTGCAATATAATGTGTTTCCCTGTGGTTTCGGGTTCTGCCAGAAAAAGTCAGTTTGTGCTTTTGCAATTTGCAAAATAAACGCTGAGCTAAGCGATAAACAAATTATTAAGAAAAGTTTTTTCATTTTATTATTTTATTTGGTTTATATTAGACATAACAATTTGCGTGCGTGCTTACGTGCTTACAATTCTTTCTTTAAATTATCGGGTTTTTGTCTGCTGTCAAACAAAGTAATGATTTCAATTGTTTGTTCCTTGACTCTGTAGAAAAGAGTAGTTTGTTTTGTCACAACACATTTAAACAATCCGGGAAACTTTTTAGATTCAGGACAGCTTTTAG
>CAZEWB010000577.1:0-3257 GCA_964515655.1 uncultured Bacteroidales bacterium | reverse complement strand
TTTCTTCTGTTTGTATGGGGACACCTCTACCAATCGAGTATACTTTTATACCCGAATATAACTCGGCAATTTCTTGAATTGTCACTTTCTCTTTTTCGATTTTAATCAATAGTTGTTTTTCTGAATTGTCAGTTTGCAAGTTGAAAGCGTTTTGTTCAAACCAGTCTTTAGTTTTTACATAAAACTCTTTTTGAGGATTTGCAATTGATTGAATAATTTGCTTTTTTGCAAAGGTCTTTACGCTTACATTTGAAAGATTGAACTTGATATTATAACCAACCTTTTCTGTAAGTACAATAATTGTATCAACTGTTGCTCCGGCAAAAACATTTGAAGGGAGCCCCACTATTTCCTGCAATTTTGAATTTCTTAAAAGAAGTTCTCTAGTTGGCTGAGTAAATCCCAGGTTCAATAACGTATCTGGTATAATATATCCCAATAACCCCTGAGGCTTCAGTAATTTCATGGCTTGCTCAATAAACATCATGTAACTTTCCACTCTCCAAACTGCCGTCTGATAGTGATTTTTAAAGTATTTTAATTCATGTTCATTAAACAAAGCCCCGTATGGGGGATTCCCGATAACTATATCAAACCCGCCATTTTGCATTGATGGTTTAAAAGCATCTTCATATGATGTAATGATAGATTGAATCCTGTTTTGTGATTCCTGGCTCAGTTCCGGTAAATTGTGTTTGATGCGATTATTCTGAATATATTCCAGCACATTTTTGAGTTGTTGTTCGCTTTCAATTTCTTTTCTATGAAACTTCTGTGCCCAAAAAGAATTTTGAGTAACTCCTCTGTTTGACAAGGGGGCATGCCCCCTTGTCGAGATTGTAATTCCACGCCAGGTATTAAATTCTTTTGCAGATACAGATTTCATTTTTCCTACAATGGCAGTCAACAGTTGTGGCAAACAAACTAACACAAAATGAAGATGATCGGCACAAATATTCAATGTCAATATTTTCAAATTGTCATCTCTAATAATATTTACAAGAATTTCTATGAGTTTGCTTTCCTCTAGCGGCTCCAAATATTCCGGTTGCCCTACTTTAACTTTATAATCAATCATTCGCCTGGATTTTCTTGTATTGTGCATCACACAAGTAACATGATATATATTTAATCCTTCTTCTTGTTCAATTATTTTCTGCTTAAATACTTCCGGAAACGCTTTTTGCCAGTTGAATGGATTAATCTTTTTCTCTTGTTTAAAAAGATCATTACCATAAAAGTCCTCATCCACCAAGCTATTCCCACATTTAATATTATCATCGAGTGTTGGTAAAGCTCTTTCGTTAAACAATTTGAACTGATAGTTAATAGAGGCATTTGTTTCGCCTTCCATACACTTTAGTAACAGTGAGAGTTTTGTTACTTCAACAGCATTTACATCAATGTCAACACCAAAAATATTGTTGAGGAGAATTCTTTTCTTTTCGGCTGTTGTCAGGTTTCCTTCCGGCGTTAACACAATATCTTTTTTCGCTTTGGATGGTTTGCCATTGTTAGAATAATAGTTTTTATGATAGTCGAGCAAATACTGATAAGCGCCAATTAAAAAACTGCCACTGCCGCAGGCCGGATCAACTATTTTTATTTTGCTAATTTCTTTAGACGTTTTCCCGTCTATAAGTTTCCCGACTGTGTTTTTTACAATATAATCTACAATGTACTCCGGTGTATAATATACGCCGCCTGCTTTTCTTACTTCGGGTTTTTCTTCGATCTTGGCATGGTGCGACTTACTGATAGAAATTGTTTTTCCAAGGAATTGCTCGTAAGCGCTACCTAAAATTTCAACAGATAAAACAGAAAATTCGTAAGGGCTTTCGGGAGGATATAATTCGTTAAGAATTGTTTTTATGACCTTGTTTTCTATTTTCAGATCCTTACTTATTTTATCTTTTTTAAAGTCGAAAATTCCTGAGTTGTATCTGTCGTCTGCTTCGCGGAATATTTTAAAAAGATTCTGATAGTAATCACCTTGTTTTATTGCAGTTTTTAAGTTCCCATACATTTCCACATTTCTGCCTTCGGCAATCCGTAAAAAGATTATCCTGTCTATTGTCTGCTGAACGGCAAAATTAATTTCGTCTTCGTTAAGATCTTTATTGTTCCAGCTGACAGATGTTGCAAGGTATGTCCTCCATTTATCAAGCGAAAGTAAAAATTCCTTATCTACAGTGGTAGTTCCTTTTTTATCAGCCGCACTTTGTATAAACTTATCGAAACTACCTTTTAATACATGCTCTTTCGAAAAAGTTTCCCAGATAAAGTCAAACTTAGGAAGGTAATCTCTGAATGTAAAATATTCAATCCTGGCAACAGTGGCTTTATCCTTTGGATTGGGTTTTTTGGTACAATCATAAATTGCAAACTCTTCAAAGTCGGTAATAATGCTGATAGCCAATTTTGCGTTCCATCCGTAGCGCCTGATCTGATATGCAGGATGAATGTCATCTTTAATTAAAACGCTGGGTTTTTTAGCTTCAACAAAAAATAATCTTTTACCGCCTCCGATCCTGAATGAATAGTCGGGCGCTTTTGTAGCTCCGGCTACTTTTATTTTGTCTTCGTGAATTACTTCCCTGTATGCTTCAGCATAATCCTGTTCGTTGTCAATGTCCCAGCCAAGCGCCTTAAAGAAAGGGTCAATAAAGTCCCGTCTTGTCTGAGTTTTATTATAATCGCAGTTCTTATATTCTGCAATATGAAATTCAAACCGTTGAACTAATTTTTCTATTTCTTTTTTCGCCTGTTCTTTAGTCATCGGGAACTGTTTTTCAATTTTTTGGACTCTGCAAGTTTGTTACCTGTTCTTTTAATGCAGCATTTTCCTTCTGCAGGTCTTCTATCATTTTCTGTTGTTCCTGGATGGCTTTGACAATGGGGACAACGAACTCGGCATAACGGATACCATAGTGTTCTTTATCATTTTCGGGTACTACAACTCCGCTGAAATCATAACCGGTTTCTTTTGCAGCAGTTTCAACTTCCTGGGCAATGAATCCCGAATATTTAATAAGGGATTTTTCTCCCACAGCTTTTTCGTTGTCAGGATCGTTTACACCTAAAAATGAATTGATCTTTGCGATGTTCAGATTATAAGTTACCGGCTTAAGTTTCATAATGAAGTTAATGCCTGCAACATCTTCAGCAACATTATCTTTAAACCTGTTGTCGGATATGTTTGTCCAGTTTGCATAACCGCCAATGCTGTTGCCGGAAACGTATAATCTGGCAAAAAA
>CAZEWB010000576.1:0-3260 GCA_964515655.1 uncultured Bacteroidales bacterium | reverse complement strand
TGGCGGAAAATTTGCCATTTTTGCAAATTTTATGACAAAATCAATGTGTTTCATTATGCGAGAGGTCAGGAGCTCTGAAATTGAATTTTTTTTCATAGTTTTAACAAAAAATACCGGTATGCTTGCAAGAAAACTGAAGTGCCTTACCTGCGGCGCCAACAAGGTAAACGAACTAAAGTCCAGTTATATCTTCTGCGATTATTGTGCATCGTGCATGGGATATGAATTCACACTCATGCTGGATGAAACAAAGAAGATTTTCGATCTGGATTATTATACAAAACATAACAACACATGGCCTCCAGAAACAGCGGAGTTCCTGAGTGCGATTCAGGATATGAATGATGGCCTGCAGAAAAAGGATACCGAAAAGTACATAAAAAACTATATCAGATATCAGAGCATTTCTATGAAACTTATCCCCGGCAATTATTCACCCAAAGTAAAGAATGTAACTTATAAAGCTGCATATCTTAAATACCTCGAAGCGTCCTTCAGGGATCAGATAGCCGATGGTTACTTCGAAGAGGTTGAGAACAACGCGAAAAAATATGCCGAAAGCTATGCAAAGGTAAAAACAGTGACCGAAGAAGGTAAAACATTAATGGTATATGACGATAATTTCGAAAAGTACATCGACGAGATATTTAATTATTCAAAGGAAAAAGCTGCAAAAACAGTGAAGTATCCCTCGATGAGCCTTTACCCCGAAGAGATGAATTCTGCAATTACTGATATGATTATTAAACAGGGCGTATCTTCGTATGCAAAGTCGCTGAAACCTGAAGATTTTGAGAAACTTGTAAAACATCTTGGTTACGAAACTGAGTTTATCGAAATACCCGATGTTAAGACCGTACCGCAGAACTGCGCTTTCTGTGCTGCTGAACTTAAAGTTCCCGAAGGCGCTAAGTTTGTAATGTGCGAATATTGCGGAAATAAGAATCAGGCAGGTTCCAAAGCAATATCATGTGCTAACTGCGCTGCAACATTCGATCCTGATTCAACTGCAAATCGCAACAAATGCCCATTCTGCGGCTCGCTGGTACAGGCGGTGTAAGTTTTTGGTTTTGCGAATATTTATTACATTTGAAGAAATTATAAACCAAAGTATATGGCACAGTTAAATGAAGACCTTATTCGCAAAGTTTTTGACGAAATGATTAAACACCGTCCTGCATTACAGAAATACCTGATAGCAGACGAAGAAGACGATGCAGCAGACTACCGGGTTCTGGGCGACCAGATAATTAAGAATTATCCCTGGCCGATTGGTGTTGAACTCAGGCGGCTTTTTTCTGCTTCCATGAGGCAACTCGACCGTATGAGGCTCGACCAGATCTTTAAAACGATCGAACGTGCCATGCAGTTTACAAGTTTTATTATGCTTTCGCAGTTATGGAAAGAAAAGGAAATGGGTAAGATCAGTATTCCCGATTCTTTTGCAAAGGATTTTTCGGGTCGTTTTCTCGTTCTCAGCATGGGCAACTTTTCGTGGATGATACGTGCCATAGGCAACATGTTCCAGGAACAGAAAGTGGAATGGTATATGCCCGAAATGAAAGATAATTTCGATAAGGCATTTTATGCCGCCCTTGATTTCTGGATTCCCGAACGCAACGAAATAGGACATTATCAGATCAACCTTACCCAGGAAGAAATTGAAAAACGCTGCGTTGAGTACGAAGAAAAACTTACGCTTATCCTTCAGCGGATTTCCTTCTTTGCCAAGTACAAACTTGTTTCGGTAAGGGAGATCAAAGTAATGAAACCAAAAAACCAGATTGCCACTTTCCATCATGTAATTGATTTGCTGAATAGCTCCGATTCCGACTTCAAAGCACAGGAACTTGACGAACCAAACTATTCCGAAAGCCGTTCCGTGCTGCTAATGAAAACTATAAAATCAATTGAGGATTACCTTAATCTTTCACCTCTTATTATTGATACAAATTCCGAAGTCCTCGACAACAAAGATAAATTCGATATTAAAAAGGATATATTTCTCTATACTAAATTCCGCTCTGATTTATTAATGTATGTTGGTACCGAAGTAACCGAAAAATGCGACCTGCGCACACTCAGCAATTACCAGAACCTCTTACATGAATTTAAGGCATTGATGAAAGCCATTACGGGGGTTGAGGTTAGTTAGGGGAACGTTGCTGGTTACTGGTTTCTAGTCACTGGTTTCTGGGTTAATATAAAGTTAATAATGTATGAGTTACAAAAATCTTGAGATTTGGGAAAGGGCAAGAAATCTTAGCATTGCCATACATAAAATGACTTTAACAGAGTTGCCAAAATTTGAAATGTACGAAGAAGGCAGCCAGATCAGAAGATCCTCTAAATCGACCAGAACGAATATTGTTGAGGGATATGGTAGAAGAAAGTATGTGAATGACTATATACGATTTCTTACTTTTTCCATTGCTTCAAACGATGAAACATCAGATCATCTGGAAACACTTTTTGAAACAGAGTCCTTAAAGAATAATCTTTTATATGATGACTTACATAGCCAAATTGAAACTTTGGGCAAAAAGTTAAACCTCTTCATCCAATCCATTGAACGCAGTACTCACAAATTACAGACCACTAACCAGAGACCAGTAACCAGAGACCAGTAACCAGAGACCAGTAACGAAATATCTTAAAAGAATTAATGTAAACAAGAAGCGTATGAACTCCCCATTCAAATTCCTCGACTCCTACACCAAAGAAGACAAAAGCATCTTCTTCGGCCGCGACCGCGAGATAGAAGAATTATACCACAAGGTATTCGAAAGTAAGATAATGCTTGTGTATGGTGTATCGGGGACAGGAAAGTCATCACTTATTAATTGTGGGCTTGCTTCGAAGTTTTCAGAGAGTGACTGGCTGCCTGTGAATGTGCGCCGCGGCAGGGATATTAACGAAAGTTTACGAACAGCAATTCAGAGGAGTCAGCAGTTGGCAGTTGACAGTCGGCAGTCAGCAAGTAGCGAGGCATCATTGCAGACTGATGACTGTGGACTGAAGACTGTTCCCCAGTCGCCAGTCTCCAGTCTCCAGACAACAAAGAGTGAGGCCTCATTGCCGACTGCAGACTGCGGACTGCAGACTGTTTCTCTGAATAAGTCCCTGAGAAACCTATACCTCGATCATTTTAAACCTGTTTTTCTGATATTCGACCAGCTTGAAGAACTTTTTATTTTCGGAACTAAGGCGGAGAAAGAGGAATTCATAAAAACACCAAAACACCAAACACACCCAACACA
>CAZEWB010000575.1:0-3269 GCA_964515655.1 uncultured Bacteroidales bacterium | reverse complement strand
TCATAATGTTCGAGTTTGAGGCGCTCGCAGTTTTGAAAATCAAGGAGTTTACTACTGTAAATGACTGTTTTCAAAACAAGAGCAACGAAGAAATCGGACTTTATGGACAAACACTAGTTATCCCAGAAAGAACAGGGCAACACCTCCGACAGCAATTACCGACCCCAACACTTCCCTGAGAGTTACTTTTTCTTTGAACAACCAGATCGAAAATGGAATTATAAGTATCGGGTTTATTGAAGTAATTGTCTGTACTATTCCCGGGTTTGTCTGCGAAACTGCTATCAGGGAAAATGTAATGCCGAGAAAAGGACCAAAGAAAGCGCCAATAGATAATATTCCCATGGCTTTAACGTCCTTTACTGCTGAGAAAATACTCTTCCATCGTCTTATTACAGTGATTAGTACAAGAAATCCTGCCAGACCGGCAATGACCCTTATCTGTGTTGCGGCAAAAGCATTGGCCCCCTTTGGCATTCCCTCCTTACTCATTACAATTCCTGACGCTTGTCCGACTGCTCCTAACAATGCAAAAAGAATGCCTCTGGCTGAGTATTTTAAACCTGTCTTTACTCCATTCGAATTTCCTTTTTTAAAAATTACCAGTACAATGCCCGAAAGTGTCAGGCTCATTCCTGCAACGCCTCTCAGACTAATAATGTCGTCTAAAAAAAGCCAGCTGAAAAGCGCCGCCATGGGAGGCGAAAGCGACATTACAAGAAGCGCAATACGCGGACCGGTTATAGTAAAAGCCTTGAAAAGAAATAAGTCGCCCAGAAAAATGCCCGTGATACCTGATAATACCAGCCATAGCAATTCGTGATTCGAAATCGTACTGTCGTATAATATTCCGTCACGGAATGAAATGAATAAAGTAAGAAGGATAAAACCGACAATTAACCGCCAGAAATTAACAGCAAGTGAACCAATTGTTTTGGCTGCAGATGTAAACGCCAAAGCTGTAACTGTCCAGAAAATAGCTGTTAATAAAGCCGCAAATTCGCCGGGGTGATTTGAAAACATATGACTTCAAAGTTAATTAAATGGTGAATATTCTTGTGAAAACCTGTTTATAACACAATGCGCAAAATGTCAGGAAGTTATGAATATCGTGTTTTTTAATTGTTGAAAACCTGTTAATAAAACGCAACCTTTTGTTAATATGTCCGTTTAAGCATTACTAAATCACACTATTATGAAAAAGGTATTTTTCATCTTGATGTTGACTCTGATGTTCGCATATTCTAATGCACAGACATCATTGAAAAAGGCAGTTGATTTTACAGATATTTCTACCGATGGTTCCATTCAGAGTTTATTCAGCTACCTTGACGATGGCAGGCCGGTGGTCCTTTTCTTCTATTTTAACTCCTGCTCTTCGTGCAGTGAAGCAATTACAAGAATGAATCAGGCCTACGGTGAATTTGCCTGTAATACAAGCAATGCAGTATTCATTGCGATCAATGCCGAGGATTTTCCGGAACAGGGAATTTCCTATAAACCTGATTTTCCTGAAATATATTCTACTGATATAGCTGTGCAGTATCAGGTTTTAGCATATCCGACAACCATACTCATTTTACCCGACCGGAGAATAATAAAAAACGATATCTGGCTTATGGATCCCGCTAAATCGGTATTTGCAGACCTTGGAATAAAGCCATTGCCGTGTAATGAAGAGGTTCTCATTTCCGGTGTTCAGCCCGTGAGTGTTCAGGCAACATTTGATATTTATCCAAATCCGGCAAGTGAATTCGTGATTATTGAGGTAAACTCTGAAAACGTTGGCGATCTCTCATGCAATATTACCGATCTTTCAGGTCGTATAATTATTTCTGAAAAGAAACTGTCGCTCGACAACAAATCCACAATTGACATAAGAGGATTAACTCCCGGTGTGTATTTCTTAAAGATGCAGATGAACCAGCAGGAGACAGTTAGAAAGATAGTGGTGTACTGATACAAATCCTGAAAAATCTTTTGTATTGTGTTTTTTCTTTTAGTCATTATCTCTTGTTCGAAATAAGAAATAAATGAAGACTATCCTTTAGAATTTGGAATATTTCTGATAATTGATTAAATTTGCTTGATGAAACAACGGGTTTACATAGACACATCAGTAGTTGGTGGATATTATGACGAGGAATTCAAAGAAGCAACTCAGGGACTTTTTCAACGACTTGAAAATAATGAGGTGATTTTCGTGATTTCAGACTTGCTGGAACTTGAACTTATTGACGCACCACCAGATGTTAGAAAACTGTTGTATAAGTATTCAGCAGATAAATTTGAACGTGTTTCATTAACTGAAGAAGCAAATAAATTAGCCAACATTTACATTGCTGAAAAAGTAGTTGGTAAAACAAGTGTTGAAGACTGCCGTCACATCGCTATGGCAACCATTAACCGTGTGGACGTTTTAGCAAGTTGGAACTTTAAACATATTGTGAACCTTGAAAAAATTAAAGGTTACAATTCGGTAAACCTTCGTTTAGGTTATCAAATGTTAGAAATCAGAAGTCCTAAAGACCTTATAAAATATGGAGACTAATAAGAAAAAGAAAACTTTTGACGCTGTAAAAATGATGCGTGAAATTCGGGACAGAATAAGTACCGAGACAGAAAATATGACTTTTGAAGAATTGAAAAAGTATATCGAAGCGCGCATTAAAAACAGCGGATTACAGCCGATCGGAAAATAAATGCCCTTCTGCAACACAAACTGCAACACAAGGTGGAATATTGAAAAAAGGTAGTTGTATACTGATCCCGGAATTCAGCGAATATGCCATATCATAGGGGAAAATTCGATATTACAGGCCATCACAAACTCGTTTATATAAAAACACATAAAGCACAAGCGGACATCATGCCCGTTTATTTAGCCATGCATAAGCGGTTGTTTTTTTTTGGTTTATTGAAAAATATTTTACCTTTGTTTTAAATTCACTGTTTTAAACTTATTTGTAATATTTTTAACAATTTATGTATTCTATGCTAAAAAACAATTTATTTTTATTTCTATTTGTTTTTCTTTCACTTGTTTACACACCTGATGGTTACGGACAATATTGTGACTCTCTCGTTCCGGCTTTTACAGTTGATTTGACCGGGAATCCCGACAGTGTTTGGATTAGTAGCAGTGTTGTAAGGGACGGTTATTGTTGTTCAGCCAGTGGCTCCGATAATTGCGTTGAGTTTGTTCTTTTATTAGACCCTGCAACTAACGGAATAAAATTTGACATTGCTTCCGGTGCCATCCCTCCCGG
>CAZEWB010000574.1:2106-3275 GCA_964515655.1 uncultured Bacteroidales bacterium | reverse complement strand
GCACGCTTTTCCTTCAGTTCGCTTTGAAAAGCAAGTTCTTTGTTTGCGACTATCAGTTCGGCAGCACGCTTTTCCTTCAGTTCGTTCTGGAAAGCAAGTTCTTTGTTCGCAATTATCAACTCGGCAGCGCGCTCTTCCTTCTGTTCGCTTTGAAAAGCAAGTTCTTTATTTGCAACTATTAATTCGGCAGCCCGCTTTTCTTTCTGTTCGTTTTGAAAAGCAAGTTCTTTGTTTGCAATGATCAATTCTGCTGCACGCTCCTCCTTTTGTTCGTTTTGAAACAGGAGTTCTTTGTTTGCAACGACCAACTCGGCCGCCCGCTTTTCTTTTTCTTTATTCTGAAAAGCAAGTTCCCGGTTAGCGCTGATCAGCTCATCCGATCTTTTTATTTTAGATATTTTAGCCATATTAAGTTTTGACAATAGTATAGATTTTACATTTTTTGAATTTTTATTGTGAATGGATTTTCACATAGCAAAGGTGATTCATTTCATTAAGGGAAGTGTTACACCTTAAAAGCAAAAAGTTGTATCATTCATATATTAATATGTGTGAATCATGTAATAAAATTAAAAATTATGTAACACTATTATTAGTATATCGGCGCATCTTTACAACAAGTCTTTAAATAATTTATTCCTTATTCATTTTTGATTTGCAAAAAAAAAGAAAATATATCTAACACAATGATTCGCAGACATAACCTCCATAAATTACTAAAAATACTACTTGTATTTATTGGCACCCTATTTATCATTATAGTAAGTATAATATTATTTATTTCACCAATCACAAAATATCTTGTTGAGAAGTATGATAAAGAATATACGGGTCGTGAAATTACAATGGACTGGGCATATGTAAATCCTTTTACCGGCTACATATATTTCGAAAATATAAAGATATACGAACAAACTGATGATACTTTAGGAACATCGGGCGACAGTATTTTCATTTCTGCAGATGGCATTAGCGCTGACATTGCCTTGTTTAAACTATTCTCGAAGACATATGAAATAAGTGAAATTTCATTAGAGCATCCTCGCGGTATAATAATCCAAAACAAAAAGAGATTTAATTTTGATGATCTGATATTCAGGTTTTCCTCTGACGATAATACTGACACTAACAAGGCGCCTGTTCATTTTAATATCCTTAATATCATAATA
>CAZEWB010000574.1:0-2096 GCA_964515655.1 uncultured Bacteroidales bacterium | reverse complement strand
TTGTGTTGGGTGTGTTTGGTTGGGTTGGGGAGTTTTATTACCGTGAAGAACTGATCCCGGTAAACTATTTTATAAAAAATGTGAATCTTGAAAGTACAGGAATCCGTTGGGATACAGATACTATTGCTGTAAAATTCCTTTTTCAGGCCGGTATCGGAAGTGGCGACATGAAAGGTGACATAACTATTAACATTAAAGATCTGGATTATAGCCTGTCTGTGCTCATAAACAAATTGGACTTACAAATTATTGATCAGTACCTTAAAGAAATGAGCAATGGCGGATGCTTTTCGGCAATATTATTTTCAAATCTGAAAGCAAAGGGGAACTTTCTTGATGCTGAGAACATTAATTTACGGGGAAAAATTGCAATTAAAGATTTTCATTTCGGAATAAATAAAAACAACGATTTAACTTCTTTTGACAAACTGTTCCTGGATATCATTGAGTTAAGCCCGGTGAGCCATATCTATTTTTGCGATACCGTTTTCCTTGGTCATCCATATTTCAAATACGAAAGTTATGATTATCTCGATAATCTTCAGACAATGTTTGGAAAAGGTGGCGCTAACATAGCTGCCACAAATGCGAATACAGAAAAATTCAACCTTGCTATTGAAATTGCGCATTGGGTAAAACTGCTGTCGAGGAATTTTTTTCGGAGTGATTACAAGATAAACCGGCTGTCAATTATTAATGGAAATTTCAGATTCATTGATCATTCAATATGCGAGAAATTCTCGATTGACATAAACCCACTGTTTGTTACTGCTGATTCTATTGACAAAGATCACAAACGTGTAGATATGACATTTAAATCAGGCATAAAACCATATGGTAATGCAACTGTTTCTTTAAGTATAAATCCTAAAGACAGTGGTGATTTTGATATAGTGTATAATCTTCAGAAATTACCATTGGCCATGTTTAATCCTTATATTATTACTTACACTTCTTACCCATTAAACAGGGGAACTATTGAATTGGAAGGCAAATGGAATGTAAGAGACGGTATAGTACAAAGCAATAACCATCTTTTAATTATTGACCCCAGGGTAACCAGACGGATAAAGAATAAATATACTAAATGGATCCCCGCACCAATTGTAATGTCCTTTATATGTGAGCGTGGCAACGTAATTGATTATGAAATTCCCATAACAGGGGATCTTAAGAACCCTAAGTTTCACTTTCGTGATGTGATCTTTGACGTTCTGCAAAATATTTTTGTAAAACCGGTAACAATGCCATATAGAATGGTGGTTAAGAATGCTGAAACCGAAATTGAGAAATCTCTGTCTGTGACCTGGAAAATGCAGAATAGTTCACTTCTGCTCCTTCAGGAGAAATTCATTGAAGAAATGGCCGGCTTTCTTTCAGAAAATCCCGATGCCAGAATTACAATTCATCCTATGCAGTATTCAATAAAGGAACAAGAATATATTTTGTATTTCGAAGCAAAGAAGAAATACTTTATGATGATCCATAATATAACTGAAGCATCGTTAAGTAAATCCGATTCAGAAAAAGTGGGTAAAATGTCGGTAAAAGATTCATTGTTCGTCCAGTATTTAAACAAGCAACCTAACAGCGCTACGAAGTATACTGTGCAGGATAAATGTGCCGGACTTATCAGTTCTCATATTGTGGATACAAGATTAAAGCAGTTATATAAAGAGAGAGAAAACACTTTTATGTCCTTTTTCATTAAAAAAGGCGTTGAAAAACAGCTTAGTTTTCAAAAAGGCGAAAACGTTATTCCCTACAACGGATTTTCATTCTATAAAATTGACTATAAAGGCGAATATCCTGAATCTTTATTAAAAGCTTTCGAAATAATGAATGAGTTAAATGACAAAGCGCCAAGAAAAATGTTTAAAGAGGAGCGTAAGAAAAACAAGGCGGGTTATAAACAATAATCAATAAATGAAGAAATTTAACCATATAAATAAGGTAAAAGAATTTACCGCAACGCAATCCATTAAGATCAGCGAAAAAGCTATTGCTAAAACCGTACAGGCAAACAATTTTCTTACAAATTTTGCAGATGTGCTGTTATTCATAAGTCGTATTACCAAAGAAACATTTTCACGGAA
>CAZEWB010000573.1:0-3279 GCA_964515655.1 uncultured Bacteroidales bacterium | reverse complement strand
TTTAAAGAAGGATCTATTTTTTTGATAATGTTTATTAAGAATCCTCCTATTTTTTCTTTAATATCGCCCCACATATTGCCTTATTGCTGCAAGGGGCCAAGACCTGATCTGGCCGCCGCCTCGGCTGACCCGCCAAACTCTTTCTGTAACTCATTTAGAATAATCAGCTGGGCTTCCTGCATCTTGCCCTCTGCAACCAGTTTCTTAATGGCCTCTTCCTGTTCTTCTGTTAATTGAACCCCAGAAAGTCGTAATGCCCTTATTCCCTTAATTGGATCATTCAATGCCTTTCCAACCTGTAGAGCTGCTGAATTCAAATCAATCTTCATTCGTGTTGCCAAATCAGTAATGGCAGGCATGGCCTGATCAAATACTGTATTGCGAATTTTTGTAAATGTCAGTAAAACAGATTGAGCATTCTTAATTGTTTCGTCACCAAATATAGTCTTACCTTGCAGAGCGCTGGCCGCTTCGGCCAGTTTGGAGAATGTCTGTCCACTTGTATATCCGGTACTTTCAAGCCCTGCCTGAAGTTGAGCATCGGCCTTAGCTTCCGTATCGTAATCCTGAATACTGCTTTTACCGAATGATATGGCTGTGGATGCCGCATAAGCTATGCCTATATCTTTCCAGCTTAATCCCGTAAGCAACCTGGGTAATTCTTTCATTCGGGACATAAATGAGCGAGGCGGGTAATTCTCAAGTTTGCGAAGCTCTCTTTCTGTTTTCCTTAATTCCTGATTAACAAGTTTAATCTCAGAATAGGTACTTGCAAAAGCTCTTTTTTCCTTCAATACCTGCAAACGGGTATTAAGATAATCGATTGATCTTGTTGCCCCAGTGACTGCTTTCGGCAGTTGATTTATAGATTGCTGAAACTTTTTAGCGTTATCATTTGCCGTAATAAATGTTTTAGAGACCCTGTTAATAACAGCCTCCGTTTTATTTTTTATAGAAATTATATATTCAACATTCGTTTGTGACATTTTGATTATTTATTGAAAATCGTTCCTTCTCTTTTTCTGATCTCTGTTAAATAAGCAATATGATAACACCATTCATCATCGCTTAAAGTTGTCGGGTCGATCTTAAGATAATAGCGAAGCGTCATATCCATAAGTCCGACCCAATCCTCGGATACGTTGTCGAAAGCTTCGCTTAGAGTTTTTTTATCGCGGCTTCCTTAACCTCGATAAGTGCGTTCATTTTATCAACGACAGCGAAAAAGTATTCATCCTTAGTAAGGAGTTCGCGTGAGCCGCCAAGCCAGCAATTCTCAGCCACGAGTTCATTGAACTTCATAGGATCATTTTGGCCTATCGTAGTGGCGAAACTGAGAACTTTTCTGTCCGGCTTTTTCAAATAGCCATAATGTTTTTCACATACGATTTCAAAAATGTCACCATGCTTAGCCTTCCAGGCAGCAATCTGTTCCGGCGTAGCCTTGCCGAATTCAGTAATTTCTTTCTGTGTTTCCATTAGAATTCAATATGTGAGGGTAAGAGATCCATTTGCTTTTCGTTCTTGGTATCGCCCTGTTTAATATCAAGGCCATCGGTCTTGAATTGGCAGTTGCGGATTTTATGAGTAATAAGCGTTGATCCATTAAGAGGATTAAAGCATACAATCACATCAAAAGGAGCTAAATCCTGAAGTCTCCGGGAAGGAGCACTTGCCCGTATTGCCTCAATTGAACTTCTCAGGAGTGTTATGGTTGCTTTCGGTTCGAAGTTACCGAAGCCACGGCCAATGGGGTCTTGACCCGCGCCATACACATTTTCCATCGTCTGATCGTTCGAATAGTCAATGGCAGTAATTGCATTCTCCGGGAAGCCTGCAATATTAACAACGAGGTTAGCCCATGAGGGTTCAACGCCGTTGATGAAGGGGTACCTTAATCCGTTCATATTATGTTGATATTTGAGTTACGTTCTTAATGTTAACGGTGATCTTACGCATCACGCCCACGCCGATCTTTTCGATGTTGATCTCAACTTCATCGGTAGTTAATACTGATTGTGCCGGATCAATTGTTACCTTGTATCCGGAGAGTTCGCCTGCTTTCTTCATATCTTCAAGCTGCTTACCTGCGAGCACTTCAAGAAAGGCAAATCATCAGGGCGCAATGTGCCGTCATCCTGAAGATATATAGGGCCTGAGAGTTTTGCTGCAAGATAAGCGCGGATTCCACGTATTGCCTTATCCATCGAGATGTTCGCTTCCATCTTGCAATAATCGCTGGTATCCAAGTCCATTGTCCAACTGTCATACCAGGAGACGCCACCTGTATCGTCGTAATTCAGGAAGAGGTAATGCATCTCGTCGAGCGTGGTGATCACAGCAGCATCAACATCGCGTAGAAGCGTACCGTCAGCAAATGCCGGGACAGGAATGCCGGATTGAAATTTCTCTGTCCAGGCGATTGATTCGTGAACTTTTGCCAGGGACATGTCCCCGCAGAGAAGTCCCGCAAGCCCCACTGAATTTGCAGTGGTATTTTCAACATCAATAAACAGATCATTGCCGAGACCGTCGCCATCCTGACCGATGCTTACGCAGACATTACGAAGATTTGCCAACACCATTGTAGTATCCAGATTAACGATATCATCAATTTTCGGGCAGTATCCTATCTGCAGGGGTTGCTTTAGCGCATCAAGTTCATCAGCGATGCCCTTTAAGGTAGTAAGATCGACAGCAGCAAGAACTAACTGATAAGCCCATACGGTACATTTACGTATTTTGCCTTCAGCTTTTTGCTGAATGGTTTTTATTTCAGTAAAATCATATGTACTTACCGGCGTTAAAAACATTCCAACCCACAGTACTATCGCAGGATTTTTGCGTATGGCTTCAGAAAGGTGATAATGAAGGGTGCGTATTTCCCAGTTTGCCGAATCGGATGTTATACCAAGAGCCTCGGCGGTTGCAACTGTTGATATCTGCTTTATACGATCTGTGGTAGAAAATCCTGCCGGAAGATTTGCATCGGCAAGATACATGACGAAGCCTGAATAATGATCCTGGCCGGGCAGCGATTTGGGGACGCCGCCATTACCCTTATTGATTGTTATTTTCTTCATTTCCTACAGTTTTTGAAGGTTTAGATTTTTCTCATGTTCCGAACGGGTATATTTTTTAAAACCCATTTTCATGGTGAAGGAACATTTTCCTTTATCATCCACGTAAATTGCATTAACGCCCTTGTAAATTTCAAAGAGCTTTGCAATTTTTTCGTTGTCTTTTTTACTTGCCATAACGTTTTAAATTATTTATTAC
>CAZEWB010000572.1:1908-3280 GCA_964515655.1 uncultured Bacteroidales bacterium | reverse complement strand
TGTGTTGGGTGTGTTTGGTTTTTTTTTTATGTCTACTAACTGTTACACTTTTGTTGCCTTCTTTAACAAAAAAATCACTTATTATTTGAAGTTGGGATTGTAAAACAAAAAACAAATTTTAAATTAATTTCAAATTTGTTTTTTGTTTATTGGAATTTAACACATTGGACTATTTTGAAGTGGGATTTGGTATTATATTCTGATCCCCAGCAAAATCACATCATCCACTTCTTCTCTTATTACCATGTAAAAATAAGCAAAAAATTGCTGCTCCGCATTCAGAAAAAATAAAGATAGTGGATTGGTTAAAATGGGATTTAGAACTCAGAACTTTATCCCCAATACCGTCACGTCATCAATTTGTTCAAACGTCTCTTTATCTGTATTCATCCAGCCATCGAAGGCTTTATTCATGGCTTCGCATTGTTCTGTCATGGGAACATTTGCAGTTTGTGCTACCAGTCGTTTCATTGCTTTGTACATGAATTTTTTGCCTTTGGGTCCGCCGAACTGGTCGGCATATCCGTCGGAAAAGAGATATAGCCTGTCGCCTTTTTTAAGATGAAGTTCGTGTTTCGTGAACTTTTCCATCTGAATATATATTGCAACAGGCATTTTATCTGCTTTTACTTCGGATACCATATCCGAGATCTCGTGGTAAGTTTTAGCTGTATCTTCTTTTCTGACATACCAGAGCGGATTGTTAGCTCCCGACCAGTAACAGGTTCCGTTTTCGGTATTAACTGCGCAAATCGACATGTCCATCCCGTCTTTTTGCGAATTCTGAACCCCGCTTTGCTTAAGGGCTTCGATGACGTAAGAACGGAGTTGGTTAAGTATTTCGCCGGTATCAATGATTTCTTTTTTCCTTACAATATCGTTAAGAAAACTGACTCCCAGCATACTCATAAACGCACCGGGAACGCCATGTCCTGTGCAGTCTGCGACGGTTATAACAACCCAGTTGCTTAGTTTTGAAGCCCAGAAAAAGTCTCCGCTTACAACGTTTCTCGGTCTGTAAATAATAAAATGTTCATCAAAACAATCCTTTATCATTTCGGCCGAAGGCAGAATGGCCCGCTGGATACGCTGGGCATAAGAAATACTGTCATTAAGGTCTTTCAGTATCTCTTCAATTGTTTCTTTCTGATGTTCTATCTCCTCTTTTTGTGCAACAATTTCCCTTGTCCGTTCTTTGATGATCTTTTCCAGTCTTTTATTCATTTCAACAAGACGGCGGGAATTCAGAACTATCAGGAGGTATACAATTACGACTGCCAGAATAACGTAGATCACATAAGCCCACCATGCCCTGTACCAGGGTGGAAGTATCCGGAATGGCATAGAGATTTCGTACTCATCGATATCCTGA
>CAZEWB010000572.1:0-1898 GCA_964515655.1 uncultured Bacteroidales bacterium | reverse complement strand
TTGTCTTTTGCTTTTATATGAAGGATATATCCACCTTCGCGGATCTTATTGAACACCAGTTCGTTCTTATTTGTCCATTCGGTAAAGTAATCATCGGCACCTTCGAGCATCCACGAGTACTGCAGACCAAATCCATTGTCGTTGAACAGTGAAGAAAGATTTATTTTTAAAGTGTTGTAACGATACGAAATAACAAGGTCATCTGAAGTGTATGGTACCTGGCCGTGCCAGATAACGGAATCAATGCCAATGGTAACGCCTGAGATGCCTGCAATGAAATCGGTCCTGCGCATTAAAGCTGCTTTCTGAATATCAAGTACTGCAAGGCCTTCGTCGGCTCCTATCCACAGCAGTTTTCCGTCAGTGTACAGAACATTGTTGCGCCCCATGTTAAGCGTGCGGAACCATGAATTGTTGGTGCTCAGGTCACGCATATTCACTTTGTAAACATAATAATCCATGGCTACGTATGAAATATCGGACCCGTATGCAAATGCAGTTATTGATTTACCATTACTATCTGCAAGAAAAGGGGAAATATCGAAATACCCCCTTACAGACGCTCCGCCTGATGCAGGCAGGCCGGCCAGCTTGCTTATCTCTTCAGGACTTACAAAACGCAGGAACCCTTTAGAAGTAGCAAAAAGCACCGAGTCAGCTATCTGTTTTGCACATATCCAGTCATCAGTCAAACCATCGTTAGTGCCAAAATAATATTCAACCTGATATTCAAGCGCGGAATTTATAGTTATCTGGCTTACTCCTTTTGTTTTTGACCCCAGCCAGATTTCACCTGACCTGGTTTTGTTCTGCTTATACGCAACTCCGTACACGTCAGCAGCAGCCTCCGGAATGTTTTTCATGAGAGACTGAGTTACGGGATTGTATATCTGTAGACCATTGTCTCCTGCTGCAAGCAGCCAGTTCATAGAGCCGACAAATGATAAAGCAGTGCACTGATCAGAAGAAACTTTATTTAACTGTCCGCCCTGTCTCATTGTCCACAAGCCATTTGCGCCACCGGCCCAAAGAGTATTGCCGGCAACAATCAGCGCCCAGACGCATCCCCTGACATTGCTGACTTCTTTAAAACTGTTACCGTTCATAGGAGATGAAAAAAGACCTTCGGTGGTTCCCACATAACAGTTTCCGTCGAAAACAGCAACTGATTGTACATTTCCGTATAAGCCGGCATTCTCACCGAAAAACGAAAAGGGTGAACTGTATTGTATCCTGCAGACACCCTTTTGCGTGGCTGCCCAGATATTTCCGTAATAGTCGGTTGTGATGTCAAGAATTTCTGAAGAGCGCATGCCTGTTGAAGTAGAGTAGTGGGCAATTATCTGATATGCTGGATTTAATATAAAAATGCCTTCCTTAAGTGTGTAAATGGCAATATTTCCATCAGGCATTATAAGCGAACCGATAAGCATGGCATCTGAAAAGACCTTTATCAGATCTTTGCTTATCGCCTGAATAAAAGAACTGTCTTTCCATGAAAAAAAACCGGATTCCTGTGTTATTACAAGCTTCGAACCGTCAAATATAGTGAGGATTCCGAAGACCCCAGTGTCGGTAAAGATTTCGCTGTTTTCAACGAATTGAAACTTGTTTTCTTTATATTCAAGAAGACCTGTTTCGCGTTCACGTACAAATATCTTTTTCCCATCGGAAAATGCAAGATGGAAACTGGTCTTTGGTTTTAATGTGCTTAGTCTCTTTCCGTCATAAACGAAAATTACCTCTTCGGCCTGGAAGAAAACTTGCTTATCATCCCCAATGATCTTCCATATTGTGGTGAAATCCCTTGAGTCGTTAGGGATCACATCGTTAAATGACACATAGTTCAACGGCTACAAATGGAACTTCATCCAGGTTAAAACAGGCACATACATTAC
>CAZEWB010000571.1:0-3286 GCA_964515655.1 uncultured Bacteroidales bacterium | reverse complement strand
TGTTGGGTGTGTTGGGTGTGTTTGGGTGTGTTGGGTGTGTTGGGTGTGTTTGGGTTGTGGTTGTAGGAGAAATCTTGAGTTAGAAATCATCATAGATTAATTACATAATTTACATTAACTTTGTCCAAAATTTATTTCTATGAAAAACTGTTGTGTTTTATTAGTTCTGCTGGCATTTACCGCTTGCCAGGATATTAAGGAAGATCCCGAATACATTAAGATGCTGTCTCAGATCGACAGCCTCGAAGCAATTTCCAATACAGATGACAAGCAGATACATAAGTACCTCGCTGATTTCAACGAAATTCAGGAAAACCTGAATAAGATAAAGGAAATGGAGAATGTTATTTCGCTTCAGACAGCAAATCCTACCGAAATGCAGGATTCCACCAAGGAGCAGATCAATAACGATATAAACGTGATCTACGAACTGCTTCAGAAGAACAAGCAGACCATCGAAAACATGAAGCGCAAACTCAATAAGTCGGAAAAGAAAATGAAGGAACTGGAAAAAATGATAGAGAACCTTCAGATGCAGGTCGAGGTGAAAGATGCTGAAATAACAGCATTAAAGGATGAACTGGCAAAACTGAATATCCATATAGAAATTCTCGTTACACAAGTAGACAGCCTTACAGTGGAGAACCAGGTTAAAGATGACGAAATTGCCGACAAGACAATTGAACTTAATACAGTATATTATGTATTCGGCACTCAGAAAGAATTGATCGAAAAACAGATACTTACAAAAGAAGGCGGGTTTATAGGTCTTGGAAAGATGGAAAAACTGCGTCAGGATTTCAATAAGGATTATTTTACAACAGTTGATCTTCGCGAACTTACAACAGTTACCCTTGCTGCTAAAAAGGCAAGGCTTGTTACAACACATCCCACAAGCAGTTACAAATTTGTCGGTACAAACAAAGTTGACCGTATTGATATTACAGACGCCGCTAAATTCTGGGGCGCATCAAAATATATGGTTATTGTTATTGAGTAGAACTGATAATACATAGTTGTAATTGGAACGGGATGAATTCTTACATTTTTCATTAGTCGTCAGTCGCCAGTCAGCAGTTCGCAAAATTGCCAATTGCCGACTGAAGATTGCCGACTTTAAAATGTACAGTTTTATCACGTTTGCAGCGGCGGCCTTTTTTTTCCACTTTTCTGCTTTTTCGCAGAAACCGGCTGAATCGTTCTGCAAATTATCATGCCCCGAAAAACGCTGGGTGATTGCTCATCCTTTCAAAGCAAAAAGGGCAATGCTGATAAGTTATGAGGCCAGTGAAGTTGCAAAAAGCATGAAAAAAGATCCCCGACTCGATGCAAATGAGAATGGTGGACGTGCAGATGCTTTCCGTCATGGATACTGGATGGCGCGGCTGACGCAGGAGATAGGGTGGAGGAGCGCTTACAGACTTGGAATTGCTCACGAAAAAGCAAACTTCAGGCAGTTTAAAAAGAGCGTGAACGAAGATGGCGTCCTGCCCGACGAAGCGTCCGGTTGTATGGATTTCCTTACTAACGATGCCGGGAACGAAGCAGGGAAACGTAATCCCGATGCAAGCGCCGAGCAACTCACAGAAATAATCATCGGAATGATAACCGAAGGTAAACTATATGTTATCAGCAGGGATTCCACCGGCAATTACATTGACTGCAAGGGGGGAATAATAAATATGAATGACTACAAAGGAAAGTGGAAAAACCCAAAGTGTGTTGTGCCGTCGGCTGGGGCGGGGGGCGGGCTCAAAAACCCATCGCAACCGTACGATGAACTGCTTTGGCTGGGGGGCGCGGGCAGACGATTTGGGTTAAGGGCTACACCGTCTCCTTTTTAAGTCTCTCACAAACATTATACAGTTTTATTTCCACCGAAGCAATAATATTTTTCATGATCGTCTCATCAGGCTGACTTTTGCTTATATAATAAAGATTGTTGACTTCCTGTTCAAGATCTTTCATGCCCATATATGCCAGTGCGGGTTTCATTTTGTGTGCCGTATTCGAGACCATTTCCCAGTTTTTCGATGAGAGAGCGGCGTTAAGGTTGCTCATTTCTTCGTTTGACTTTTCGATAAAGACATGGATCATTTTATTGAAAGCTTCCTGGTTGCCTTTGGTAATATTCTTAACAACAGTGAGGTCGGTAAGCTGTTTCCTTATTCATCGACAAAGTATACATGTCACTCATTGATTCTGCCGATCCCATAACCGTCTTTGAAATTCCCAGGCAGTTAGCGATCTTCTGAAACAGGATCTGCGAACGGAATGGTTTGGTAACAGTATCGTTCATTCCTGCTGCGAGGAATTTCCTGTGTTCATCTGCGTATGCATGAGCTGTTATTGCAATAATGGGCACCTCAGAAATTGGTGAAGGGAATTCATTCCTGATCATTTTTGTTGCTTCAATACCGTCCATAACAGGCATCTGAATATCCATAAGGACGAGGCTGTAATTTGAATTTTCTTTGAGCATCCTAAGGGCTTCAGTTCCGTTTTCGGCAATATCTATCGAAAATCCCCATTCTTCCACTAATGCCTGAATGACCATCTGATTGAAAACCTGGTCTTCGGCCAGAAGTATCCTGAAATTCTGTGTATTCTCCCTTCCCTGACCTGCTTCCTGTTCTTCCTGTCCGGCAAAGTCTTCCTTAGAGCATGTCTCAATATCCAAAGTGAATTCAGAATTATTTCCGCCGGGGCTGCTTGTGATCTCAAGTTTTCCGCCCATGATATTAACCAGATTCCATGCTATGGAAAGTCCCAGTCCCGAATACGCATGACTGTGCAGGAAGTCCTGCCGGCTTGAACCGATATTTGTAATAAGTTCTTCCAGTTCTTCCGGATTAAGCCCGTTGCTTGTATCTGTCACTTTAAAACAAAGGCGCTGATTTTTTCCATTTGACTTTTCCTCATTTACAATGATCTCAACTTTACCCTTGTTTGTTTCGGCTGTGCTGAACTGAACGAGATTCATAAGGATCTGAAAAAGTCTTAAAGGGTCGCCTTTCAGGTATGTATCATCCCCGTATCTACCGTAATTCGAAAGCAGCTCAACGCCTTTGTTTTGTGTTGAATAATATCCGGTGTTCAGAACCAGATTGATTACATCCTTAAGGTTGAAGCACTTTTTCTCGAGAACAATTTCGTTGCTTTCAATTTTACTGAAGTCAAGAATATCATTCAGAATGCCCATCAGATTTTCGGTCGACTTAAGGATGATGTTCAAAAAATCTTACTTATTTCGAAGATGCCAGGAACGAAATAGTGCTTGCAAGAA
>CAZEWB010000570.1:0-3293 GCA_964515655.1 uncultured Bacteroidales bacterium | reverse complement strand
GTATCGTGTTGGCTTCTTCAACAAGACCCCTTAGAACATCAGGGTTTGCATAGCGCGAATGAGTAGGGTTGAATCTTCCAGTAATTATCTCCTCGTATAATTTAATGTGTATCCGGTCAAATGTTTTATCAGGCATAATAATTTCGGGTTCAAAACTTGTTATTTTATGTTGAGATTTTCATCAAAATTACCCTGAAGTTCGATTCCTTTTTCAAATGTTAACAAGTCGCTCATCCGTTGAATCTGTAAGAACGCAAAAGGAAATTAAAAAAACCTGTTGATTTTCAGCCGAATAAATTATCAACAATCTAACCCCTTTCTATATCATCAAATTGGCTATAATACGGGGAAGTCTATAGAAGAACGGAAACAAAAAATCAGATGAATCCGCATCAAAAAAGTTTTTTTTGTTGGTAGCAAGTTTGTTATTACCTTTGTACCAATTAACAATGACCGTTCTTTTTGAGTTTGAAGATGTGAAAAAATCAACAGCTGGTTTTCGGGCTGGTTAAGGTTAACGCATCTTTGTTAATACTTGAAACACAAGTAATACGGAGAGTTGGTTCTGTTCCCGCTCTCTCCGCACCCCGAAAAACCAAATCCCGCGAAAGCGGGATTTTTTATTTTCGGGTTGCAAGGTTTCCAAATGGGGATCGCGAGCGAAGCGAGCAATCCCCGGACTGGAATTGGAAATGGAATGAAGAAGGGAACTAATACTAAGATCAGGATTAGGATTATGTTTAAAAAATGTCAAGCGAAACAAATATGTCTATAAGAAATCACCGCCGACGCAAATCACTCCAGAATTTTAAGTGAAAGAGAATCGTTACAAGCATTGATAATACCCACATTCGGCGAAATATATACCGTATCTTGTCTTCCTGCAACTAGATCATAATAATATAAAAACACTATGGAATATACTTTCCCATCAATAAAATTTGTAGTATAGTTATCTTTAAAATTATATTCACTTATCTGTGGAGTTGGTGGTTCAGCATGAATTGAAATGCCATTATATATATCATTACCTGAAACGGGTTCGTAAGCGATAATATCTATAAAATAAGTAATACTCATAAATGCCATAATGTTTCTTTATATAAACAAATAATAGTATATTTGCGCCATTAAAGAAACGTTATATGAAAAAAGAACAAGTCATATTACCCAAAAACCTAAGACTTCTCAAGACGTTGGGCGAGAATATCCGTTTGGCGCGTTTACGCAGGAAGCATAGTGCAGAGCAGGTTTCAGAGCGTGCAGGAATTGGTCGTAATACGCTTTGGAAAATAGAAAAAGGTGCACCGGAGGTGGCTATTGGAAGTTATTTACAAGTGCTTTTCATATTAGGGCTTGAAAAAGATTTAGGTCTTGTAGCCAGTAATGATCCTTTAGGCAGAAAGCTCCAGGATGCACAACTTACTCCAAAAGACCGGGCACCAAAACAAAAAAAATAGATTATGGCAACTGATAGCAATAAAAGAATCCTTGTCTATGCAGATTGGAAAGACATTGACACGATAAAATTTCTCGGTACAATAAATGTCCAGAGGGTTCGTGGAAAAGAAGTATTCTCATTTGAATACGATTCAAACTGGCTTGGTTCTGAATATGCGCAAAACCTTGATCCAAATCTTGGATTGTACCAGGGAAAACAATATACACCGGATGATAAACCGAACTTTGGTTTATTCCTTGATTCTTCGCCAGACAGGTGGGGTAGGATACTCATGTGCAGAAGAGAAGCTGCAATGGCTAAAATGGAAAAGAGAGCAGAACTGACATTATTTGAAAGTGATTACTTGCTTGGAGTATATGATGGACACAGGCTTGGAGGACTTCGTTTCAAACTCGAAGAAGAAGGTGATTTCCTGAACAATCAAAAAGAAATGGCATCGCCTCCCTGGACATCGCTTCGTGAATTAGAGTACGCAAGTTTGCAATTGGAAAGAGATGATGTTGGTAACAATCCTGAATATTTTCGCTGGCTTTCCATGTTGTTTGCACCAGGATCATCTTTGGGTGGAGCAAGGCCGAAGGCAAGTGTCCTGGATGAAAAAAAGAATTTATGGATTGCGAAATTTCCGAGCTTACATGATGAAAGAGATACAGGAGCATGGGAAATGGTTCTGCATGAAATGGCTGGAAAATCAGGAATAGATGTGCCGGAAGCAAGATTGATAAAGTTCTCAGGAAAGCACCATACCTATTTATCAAAACGCTTTGACCGGTTTAAACAAAAAAGAATTCATTTTGCATCAGCCATGACATTGCTTGGCTACAATGACGGGGCAAGTGCAGATCAGGGTTTGAGCTATCTTGAATTAATGGAATTCATACAGCGTAACAGCCCTGAATCCACAAGAGACATGAAACAGTTGTGGAGAAGGATTGTTTTCAATATACTTGTATCAAATACGGATGACCATTTGCGGAATCACGGTTGCATATTAACTCCGGCAGGTTGGTGCATATCACCTGCTTATGATATGAATCCTAATCCATACGGAACCGGATTAAGCCTGAATATTTCAGAAACAGATAATGCCCTGGATACATCCATTGCCCTGGCAGTTGCAAAGTATTTTAAGTTGAATGAAAAGGATGCTGCATCAATTTTGAAAGAAATAATTTCAGAAGTTTCAGAATGGAGAACAATTGCAAAAGCGAATGGAATAGGGAAAGACGAAATTGATTCCATGAAGAAATCATTCAGGGTTTAGGTAATGCCCTGCGAAGCAAATGGTTTTTCGGAGTGTTTCCCAGGTGCAGGGAGGTCAGTTTGCATCGGCAGGAACTGGAAAATTCATCGGCCGGTGCTGTCGATGCTGTCAATAAAACTCATCTTATAACCGTAACAGCCCCGGCTTTTTCGTGAACATTGCCATTAAAATCTTTAAATTTAGCAACCCAGATGTACGTACCAACAGGTACTACTTCGTTGTCTTTTGCTCTTCCATCCCATCTGTCGCTGTGGTCTGTAACTCCGCTGTATTTATCAGTCTCCCAGATAACCTCACCCCATCTGTCATAAACAGCGAGATAAAATTCTGCTTCTCTGATACCGTGTGCAAAGGCAAAGAAAAGGTCGTTTATCTGGTCATTGTCCGGCGAGAAGGCCGAAGGCACATAGAATGTCCATTCATCCTGAATTACTACAGGACATATAGCGGTATCTCTGCAACCCATATTGGAAATCGCAATAAGCTGCACGTTCAACGATCCGGCATCATGAAAGTAGTGAACAGGATTAACGATACCGGTGGAATCCCCGTCTCCGAATATCCAGA
>CAZEWB010000569.1:0-3295 GCA_964515655.1 uncultured Bacteroidales bacterium | reverse complement strand
GGACTTCCCCATGCACTATGGTAGCTTATATGGACATTACCCCTGTTTCTGTTATAGGCGGAAATGACGGAGCAATTGACCTTACTGTTACCGGCGGAATACCTGGATATACATATCTTTGGAGCACAGGTCAGACCACCCAAGATATTTCAGGACTGTATTCCGGGAACTATACAGTAATGATACTCGACAACGATTCATTGTGTGCAGGAATATCATTAACAGGATACATTTTTGAACCATACGACACAACGGGCGGAAACATAATAATCGACACACTTACTGCACCGATACTCGACACCTGCCTCAACTTTGTACCTGACAGTTTCTATATCAGCCAGATCGACATCATAAACAATACTACAGTGGTTGTTACATGGGTGTTCGAGTATCAGGGCCAGATGCAGACAATTGAAGTATCATACACATTCACTGCTAACGGCAATTACATGGTAACTCTTACCATCAACTGCGGAAGCAAGGCTCTTACAACGTATTCAAGTTACATACATATTGACGCAGCGTTGGGTGTTGCAGGTGTTATTTCTGATGAGAACATTTCGGTCTTCCCGAATCCTGCTTCTTCATTCTTCAATATTGATGCAACGCCTCCTTACAATTACACTTTAACAAGCATAAGCGGACAGGTTGTGTATTCCTCAACTTCCGAAATCGGCCATAGTACTGTTAATTCTTCGCATCTTCCTGCTGGAATTTACTTTGTAAGGATAGAAAACGCAGGCAACTCTTATGTAAGCAAGATCATCATCACCAGGTAATCTTTAACAATATTAATTAAAGGCCCTGTCAGGAAATGACGGGGCTTTTTTTTATTAAATTAATATTGGGTCACTCTGAGCCCGCCCAACTGTAACAATGATTATACTATAAGTAAATAGGCGGTGTCGAAGAGTGTGCGAGGGCATGTGCGCATACTTCGACACGCCTGCTAAAAGCTAGTACTGAACATTCTCTCAAAAATGCAGGCGGCTCAGTATGACGCGAGTTGTGTGTTTAAAGGTTTTGGTTAGAATAACTGTCATATTTCATTGTGGCTCCATCAGGAGCTTGGGTCTCAAGTTGACGCAATGGGTAGTGTAGAAGCATGCCTTAATATCCAATTTTTAAGAAAATTCCAGTACATTTGTAAAAAACGTCTTAATATGAGAACTTATAAAAGCGCCTTAATAATATCCGTTGTATTATTTATTTCATTCTTTCTCTGCAAACCTTTATTCTGCCAGACCGATTACGCAGGATTTCCCTTATACCAGAACGTACTTGTTAAATTCTTCGAAAAATATTCAGTACAGGATATCCCAAAGACTTCGCAGCTGCGTTTTGAGAAAAAGCCGGACGGATGGCATATTACGGTGAATGATTATTCAACAGGGCAGTCTGTGACAACAAAAGATGAAATGTTCTGGAGCAAAAAGAGTAACAAATTCAGCGATGTTAAATTCAATGAAGCAGCAAATTCAACCGAAAACAGCGAATTACTTGACGCTTACCTTAACGACTGGAATTTCGCAAACTATAAGATAAGTCCTTACTTTGGTTACCCGGGCTGGGACCTGGATGTGATAAATGATTATAAAGACTCGAAAAACCTGTCCGATACAGCCCTGTACGCCAGGGGACGAGCATATTCCTCGTACGCAAGCAATCTTCTGAACAACAACAGCGGCTTCGGCGACAGCAAACAGATGTTTGTTCTTCCCGAAGGAAAGAATACGATGACAAGCGAACAACTGGCAAAATACAGGCAGTACAGACACCTTGGAATTGAAAAGTTCGAAGAACTTGCAAAAAGGAATCCTGATTTCGAAACGATAGTCGGAACTATCGGTCTTAAAGCATCAAACGAACATATGACCTCGTTCCTGGACATCAGGACATATCAGAACGAAGAAGAAGCAAAAAAAGAACTTCCCGACAACCTTTATAATGAATTTGTTACAGGCCTTGCAAAAAACTATCTGATGTCATGCCCTCAGAATGCAATACTTTTTACCAATGGCGACAATGATACTTATCCATTGCTTTATGTACAGGCAAAACTGGGATACAGGACAGACGTTCTTGTTGTAAACCTCAGCCTTCTTCAGACCGACAGGTACATTAACAGTTTACGCGAACCGGTATTGAATGCAAAAGGTCTTCCTGTTACTTTCACTCCCGAACAGATAAAAGGGACCAACAGAGACGTTATCATAGTGAACAATGAAAAGAACATATTAATGGAACTATCAGATATGATAAAATTCCTGAAAGATGACAGAAACATGATGCCATACGGAGCTACAAGTTATTTCTACGTGCCCGCAAAGGATTACAGTTTTATAAGCGAAAACGACAGTTTACATTTCAGAATTAACCAGCAGTATTTTTTCCGCAGCCAGATGATCTTTTACGACCTGCTTAATACCATCAAATGGGAAAGGCCTTTCTGTTTTGCAATAACAGTAGGTGATGATTATTTCTTCGGACTCACAGATTATATGCAACTGAACGGGATGGCTTACCAGCTTTGTCCGGGGAAAAAGCAGAACTCAGTGTATGGGCTTGGCTCGGTAAATACTGATATCATGTACACAAACCTGACCGGGAACTTCGATATGTCGGGCATTGATAAAGTTTCCCGTTACGAAAAGCTGCCATGCATGAATTACAGGAACATTTATTACAGGCTGGCAGAAGCGCTGATAAATGAAAACAAAACAGATTCTGCAAAAACCGTCCTCGATAAAGGTGTTGAACTTTTTCCCGATAATATTCTGTATTTTGACGTTTACATGATACCTTTCGTTGATTACTATTACAGACTTAATGAGTTCGAAAAAGGCAACAATATTGCAAAGGTCATTGTGATTAATCTGAAGAACAACAAAGACAATTACAACAATATTTCAAATTACTCAGGTAAAAGTGACAACGAAACAGCTTTAAAGATGTTGAAAGACCTTGCTGAAAAATACAATCAAGCTGAGATACTGAAAGTACTGGAATAATTTAACTCATGATTATGCATTAGAGAAACAATCTTAATCGCCTCATTTAAAGCAACAATACTCAATTTACAAATATCAAACAAATTCCAATTTCAAATCTTATAAATTCAAAACCAATTTCGACGCTTCCATGTCCCATCGTGACAATGGAAGGTCGAACGAAGCATGGAATCGTCGGAAAGGGAATAAATCCATAACAAAAAAAAGCGCGTCATTGCGAGGGTCCACGACAAATAAATTGCTGTAAGAGAACCCGAAGCAATCGGATGTGAGTGGGGTTGTGC
>CAZEWB010000568.1:893-3300 GCA_964515655.1 uncultured Bacteroidales bacterium | reverse complement strand
TGTGTTGGGTGTGTTTGGGTTTTGTTTTGGTTGTTCCGGTTATGATAATGTAGCCACCATCAAATGTTTGCTGAACTGCATATACATCATCATAACCGGAACAACCATACAAGCTATCCCACTGAACATTTCCAATACTATCGGTTTTTATCAGCCGTATATCTGGATTATTGGATGAAATCCATAAATCTGTGCCATTGATTAACCCACCATCCATACATTTAGAGAAAATAGTACCGGAAACCCCTGATTTAGACCAAAGTGTATCTCCATAACTATTCAGTTTAAATAAGGACGGACCACCTGCAAACATATCTGAAATTTTTGCACTGGCTAAATAGCCACCATCTCGGATTTGATATATCCAGAATCCTTCATCATAACCACCAATGCTGATTTGTTTCACCCAAATAGTATCTCCTTTTTTATCAGTTTTCATTATCAAAAATCTTGAACCCGAATTAATTTCAGAATTAGATGCACCTGTCAGAATAAAACCACTATCTAAAGTTTCTTCTATGTAATTTGGATCATCTGATAATGGAGTCAAATTATAAATTTTGCTCCAAAGCGTATCTCCATTATTATCTGTTTTTAAAAGATAAATATTCGCAGTGTAAATAGGGAATGGAAGAGAATCGGAATCACCGAACGTACCACAAAAAATATATCCGCTATCTTTCGTTTGCTGGAAATGATTAAAATGAATTCTATGGGTTGGTGCCCCATAATATGATTTTGACCAAAGAGAATCTCCGTTTGCGTTGGTTTTAACTATGCCGCTAAACTGATTTGGGTTATCAAAAAGAATCATAAACCCCCCATCGTTTGTCTGTATTACATGGGTACCATATTTGTTTCCGCTGCCACCAAACGTTTTGACAAAAGACGTTTGTGCAAAAAGCAATGAGAATTTTACAATTAAAAACAATAAGATGCTTATGCGCTTCATTATTCTATTTTTATTAGTTTATCAGATTGTACAATAATACCTTTTTCGTCAGTAAAAGTTACCACGTACAGACCTGTTGTTAAACTGCTTATATCTGCCAAAAAATAAGTTGACTGAGGATTAAGAGTACCGCTAAACAATGTTCTTCCCAACAAATCATGTAATTGAAAATAGATTTGCTTTACAGAACTGTTCAACTTATAAACGATTTCAAGCTGTCGCTGTGTCGGATTAACAATGCTGATAATTCCAACATCTTTCATTATGTCGTCAATGCCAAGTGGAGTGAGGTTGATAGAATTTAATGCGTTGATTCTTCCATAACCAAGTTCAAGACTTCTTCCGGGAGAAACCGTATTATAATCGTATCCGCCAACTTTTTCTGTTCCATCCTGAATAATTTGCTGAACCTGGTCGGAAGTTAAATTGGGATTTTTTGAAAGAATCAAAGCGGCAACTCCCGCAACAATAGGAGCTGCAGCAGATGTTCCGAGAAAATAAGTGTAATCATTTCCTAAATCGGTATTATTGCAATGATCCCGATAATAAAAATTGCTTGTACCCGGATTATAACCATTGCTACCCTGATAGTCTGTGCTTATAACGTGTGTCCCTGGTGCGGCTATATCATAGTATTGACCGTAGTTGCTTCCCCAATTTGCTCCTACGTTTAATTTTCCCCAATCATCACCAGGTCCTCCATAAGTAGTAGAAGATTTAAGTTTATCGCTTGGGTTTGTTGCAATAACACCTATTACATCATTGTAATAAGCAGGCCAGACAATGTCAGATTGTGCAGAAAGTAATGAGCCATCTAAATTACCGCAAGCAAAAACAATAATACAACCCTTGCCGTTTCTACCCTGTATTTTACAGTTATGAATGGCGCTTTGAATACTTGGTGAATTAGTTGATGTAAAACCCCAGCTACAGCTAATAATATCTGCTTCTAATTCTGCCTTCTGAAATGCCCTGACGTAGGTTGTAGTTGAAGTACCTGCACCCAATTTATAGGGGACAACTTGTGCCTCATAAGCAACACCCACTGTCCCTGTGGAATTATTTGCCTTCGCGGCAATAAGCCCAGCGCATGCTTGACCGTGTGCAGTAAATTGTCCATAACTAGGAGATACATCTGCAGTATTTAAATCACAGTTCCATCCACCTGTAAATTGATTTGCTAAATCAGGATGATTAATTTCAAAACCATCATAGTCCATTACAGCTACTTTAATGCCCCCGCCTTTGAATCCAGTAATATTCCAAACATCTTCAATGTGGCAATTTGCACTGGCAAGTACATTCCCTTCAGGGTTTTGCCCTACACACTGCCCTGTATTTTTTATTTGAATTGTGTCGGACGTAAAATAAAAATCAACACTACAGGGCAACCATGCCAAAAAAACACCCAAACACACCCAACACACCCACCAACAACCAAACACACCCAACACA
>CAZEWB010000568.1:0-883 GCA_964515655.1 uncultured Bacteroidales bacterium | reverse complement strand
TTTTATTTGCCACTGGTCGCCAAAATAAGGATCGTTGGTGAACACTTGGGGTGTGCTGATAATGTTTGGCTCTGAAATTAATACTATAGTACTGTCTTGTTCGTAAATTTGTGATGCAATAGAAATAGATGTTCTGGTATTGCACCGATAGGGTGCTAATTTAAAAAAATAAGTGTGATTGCCCGGAGGTAGTTGCTGGCTTGGCTGATGAGTAAGTATCAGATTATTTTTAAAAGTAAAATTTTGTACTTGTGATGAAGTAATGTACGGATCACGAAAAGTAACAAGAATAACATCATCGGTATTTATCCAACGATTAAAAGTTCTGTCAAGTTGCGGTTCTTTTGTGATAGATGGAAATTCAAACTCAAACAAAGCATCATTTCTGATTTGGTTTTTTACCTGCTGCCGCTCTGCCGTAGTGGATGTTAAGTTAAAATAAACTATATTGTATTTATGATTGGCTTCATTATTATAAATAATACTGTCAACAACATCTGGATTAAGTTGTCCTGTATAAGATTGCATATTAGTTAACTTAAAAACATACACATCTTGCTGAAACCACCAAAAATCTTTTACGCCATTAACATACCAATAACCACCCTCACTATTTGAGAACGGAGGACAAACAGGACAATTACTTTCGTGAGAGCCAAGGTTAGAAGTTACATCCTGTCCAAGAACATCCCATTGTTTCTGGCCACATGTCCAATTTTCTTTACCGGAAGTAACACCAGCCTTTCTTATTAAAGTATTGTCTTTTGTTGAGCCAGAACCTACAGGATAACCCTGATTACAGGGATCAACTCCGGGTATTCCAATCTGGTCTAAGGTATCTAAATCCAGTGTATCAAAAACAAACCCAAACACACCCAACACA